>CANLGS010000122.1 GCA_947490035.1 Gemmataceae bacterium | reverse complement strand
AGCCAACCTCGGCGGCACGGGGGACACCGCAAATTTTAACTACCGGGGCAAGGAAGCCCCTTCCGCTGTCTCCAACGCCGTCTCCAAGATTTACGACCCGCTGATCGACGCGCCGGACTTCGGTTACAACCGCCCGGCGCCCAAGAGGCCGCTCGGCGACATCATCCAGGTCGGCGGGCATCAGCCCGGCCGGATCGTGCCCGGCGGCACGCTGCCGATGGAGCTGCCGACGGTGCCGCCGGGCTACACCCCGCCCGGCGGCCAGCCGGCTACCGGCGCGGCCGGCAACTACGTCGATGCCGCCCCGCGCGGCACCCTCAGCGCCATCCCCATCACGGGGCTGGACTTCCTCGTCGTCCGCACCCAGGACGCCAAGGACATGGAGATCGTCCTCGCGCTCATCAAGCAGTTGCAGGAAATCTCGAAGGACACGCAGCCGAAGGTCGAGGTGATCTTCCTCGAACACGGCGACTGTAACTCCGTCGCGGACACGTTCAACTCGCTGTTCACCCGCGTCCAAATCGGGCAGAACGGCAACTACGCCGCGGCTCCCCGCGTGGGCGGTGCCGCCGGCGGCTTCGGCGGTGGCGGCGGCTTCGGCGGCGGCGGTCAGCAGCAGGGCAACGCGGGGGCGCAGAACGTCGCCGCGCTCGCGCTGCCGCGCTACAACGCCATCCTCCTCATCGCACCGGAGGGCCGGTTCGACGACGTGAAGAAGGAACTGAAGCGGTTCGACCAGGCGTCCAGCGCGCCGTTCAAGGCGTTCTCGCTGAAGAAGGCGTCGGCGCAGATCGTCGCGACGCAGCTCCAGAACTTCTGGAACACGCGCTACCCCGGCGAGCCGCTGACGCGCAACCAGTTCCGCGTCACGTTCGACACGGCGAGCAACACCGTCTACATCCAGGGCAGCCCGAGCGACCTGAAGGACGCCGAAGACCTCATCACCCTGATGGACGTGTCGGTGTCGAAGGCCGTCAACGACATGCGGGTGTTCAAACTGCGCAACGCGCTGGCCGACGAACTCGGCCAGATCCTGAGCAACGCGCTGACGGCGAACGTCACCAGCCCGCTGTTCCAGTCGCAGTTCACCAACCCGGCGGCGCCGACGGCCGGCGGGCAGGCGGCCTTCGGCGGTGGGGCCGGCGGCGCCGGCGGCGCCCTCGGCGGCCTCGGCGGGCAGATCGGCGGCCAGCAGGGTCAGCAGGGCTTGCAACAGGGCCAGCAAGGTCAGCAAGGTCAACAGGGCATCGGCGCCGGCGGCGCGGGCGCCCAGCAGATTCGGGCGGTCACCGCGCAGGTGCCGACCATCGGCCAGGGTCTCAACGGCGGCCTCGTCACCAAGACGAACTCGATCAAGTTCTACTCGGCCTCGGACGGGAAGACCTACGAGACCGGGTTCCTCGAAGACGTCCACATCGTCTCGAACGCGCGCATCAACTCGCTGATCGTCGCGGCCCCGACGGCGACGATGGAGCTGATCGCGAAGTTGATCGAGAACCTCGACACGGTCGCGGCGGCCCGGTCCTACGTGAACGTGTTCCAACTGTCGAAGGGCGCCGACGCGAACCTGACGGCGAACCTGATCGCGCAGTTGTTCACCGGCCAGGGCCGTCAGGCCACCGGCATCGCCCAGGGCGCGGGGGCGACCACCCAGCCCCGACCGCTGATCACGATCAGCGGCAACATCTCGGACGGGGCGTCGCTCATCGACCTGCGGATCTCGGTGGACGACCGCACCAACAGCCTGCTCGTGGCCGGCTCGCAGAACGACCTCGAAACCATCCGCGCGGTCATCGCGCGGCTGGAAGGGGCGCAGGTGCAGTCGCGGTACAACGAGGTGGTGAAACTGCGGAGCGCGGCCGCCGCGGACGTGGCCGCCGCCATCCAGACGTTCTTCACGAACTCGCTGGCGGTGTACACGACGAACTTCACGAGCGCCTACCAGCAGTTGCAGCGCAACGTGGTGGTGATCGCGGAGCCGGTGTCGAACACCGTCCTCATCAGCGCGTCGCCGGAGTACTACAGCGAGATCAAGAAGATCATCGACCGGATCGACGCGCAGCCGCCGCAGGTGGTCATCCAGGTGACCATCGCCGAAGTGCAGTTGAACAACACGCAGGAGGTCGGCGTCGAGCTCGCCCTCCAAAGTCCGGTGTTCTTCAACCGCGGCACGGGGCTGAACTTCAACACCACCGCGGCGCTGCCGAACAACAACGTCAGCGAGGGCGTGGTGGCGTTCCAGGGGCTGGGGAACCTGGGCGTCGGTCGGTCGTCGCCCACCCAGGGCGTCGGCGGGTTCGTGTTCTCGGCGTCCAGCGACACGTTCAGCCTGCTCATCCGGGCGCTCAAGGCGCAGGGCCGGGTGGACGTGCTCAGCCGCCCGCAGATCCAGGTGGCGGACAACCAGCAGGGCTACGTGAACGTCGGCCAGAGCTTCCCGGTCGCGGGCGCCAGCACCCTCACCGCCACCGGGGTGGCGCAGCAGAGCATCACCTACACGGACATCGGCGTGACGCTGCGGGTGACGCCGCGGGTGAACCCGGACGGCAAGGTGCTGATGCGGGTCGAGCCGTCGGTGTCCAGCGTGCAGCCGGGGTCGGTGAGCGTCGGCGGCATCCAGGCGGCCGTGTTCAACCAGCAGACGGTGCAGACGACGGTGCTCGCGTCCGACGGCGAGACGATCGTCCTCGGCGGGTTGATCAGCAAGCTGGAGAGCCGCACCGAGACCGGCGTCCCGTACATGAAGGACCTCCCGTACGTCGGGGCGCTGTTCCGGTACCGCCAGCACAACGTCTCGCGGCGCGAGATCATCGTCATCATGACGCCGCACATCGTCCGCAGCGAGTTCGACCAGGCCCGCGTGCTGGCCGAAGAGTCGGCCAAGATGAAGTGGTGCGTGCCGGAGGTGATCCGGACGCACGGGCACGGCGGCGAGATCATCGGGCCGGCGTCGCAGGGCGCCCGCCCGGTGCCGGTCGGCGCGCCGCAGGGTCAGCCGACCTTCGTGCCCGGCCCCGCGTACTTCGGCACCATGAACAGCTCGAACCAGTTCGACGCCGGCCCGGCCTTCCAACAGCCGGGAACCGCGCCGCAGGGTTTCATGCAGCCGGGCGGTTTGCAGCCGGGTACGGCGCAACCGGGGACGCCGCAGAGCTTCCTCCCGCCGGGTCCGGTGCCGGGTAACGTGATGCCGCCGAACGGTGGCGCGGCCGTGCTGCCGATGATGCCGGCGCAACCGATGTTCCCGTTTCCGGGCCAACCGGGCCAGCCGGCACCGGGTCAGCCCGCGACCAACCTGCAACTGCCGGGTGCGGGAACGCTTCCGCCGGCGTCGTTGCCGGCCGCGCCGGGAGCCGCCGCTCCGCAGGTGTGGAACAACCAGCCGCCCGTGATGCCGGTTGGAGCCACGCAGCCGGCCTCGACTTCGGGGTACGCGCCGGTGACGACGTATGCGACCTACCCGGCCCAGCCGAAGCCGGGCCAGCCGCTGCCGGTGATGCCGGCGGTCCCCGCGGCGCCGGCCTACGCGCCCCAGGCGGCGACTCAGCCGATGCCGGGGGTGCCGGTACCGGCCGCCGCGCCGCCCGCACCGAAGTTCACGATGGTGGCCCCGCCGGGGGAACCCGTTCCGACGCAACCGGTGCAGGGCAAGGACGCCCCGCCCGCGGACAAGAAGCCGGTCACCAAAACCACGGATGGCAAGTCATGGGCACAAGATACCCGCTGATGGCGCTCGCGGTCGGCGTGCTGGCACTCGGCAGCGGGTGCCTGACCGACGGGAAGAAGTCCGAGTCGAAGAAACCCGACGTGACGCAGCCGGGCGTGCTGCCGCCACCGCAGGAGACGACCCGCTCGGCGGCGTCTACGATCACCACCGGCGCAGTGGTGCCGGCGTCGGCGACGATGCCGGCGCCGCAGGGCGCCATGCCACAAGCCGCCGCGGGGCCGTCGTCGCGTGCGAAGGTGGCCGCCATGATGGAGCGGAAGGTGATCGCCACCGAACTGGCGGTCGGCTGGCAGAACCGCATTGCCTACCTTGCGGACCCGGTCCGCAACGGCAAACAGAGTCCGGGCATCGCGGGGCAGATGTTCCTGTTCGGCGGCAAGAACCTCGAGTTCGTCTTGGCCGACGGAACGCTGACCGTGGACATGGTGGACGAGACGCCGCGGCCCGCCGGTCAGCCGGCGGCGACGCCGGAGCGGTGGCAGTTCGACAAGGCCACGCTGCGCAACCTCCAGACCCGCGACGAGACGTGGGGGCGGAGCTACGTGTTGTTCCTGCCGTGGCCGGCGTACAAGTCCGACATCACGAAGGTGCGGATTTCGGCCCGCTACGACCCGGACAACGGCAACACGCTGTACGCGACGCCGAGTACCGTGACGCTCGACACCACGCCGTTCGGGACGCCGGTGTGGAGCGACAAGCCGAACACGGAGAGCCGCCCGTCGTCGCTCGGCGCCGGTTCGATGACGGGGATGGGCGGGTTCCCGGCCGGCAGCCTTCAGCCGGGCGGGGTGCTGGCGAATCAGCCCGGCGCGCCGATTCCGGTTGGTGGCGGAATGGCGCCGGGGCCGCTGCCCGGCGCGATGTTGCCGCCGAACGCGATAATGCCGAACGGCGCGGCGCCGATGCCGGTGATGCCCGGCGCGATGATAACGCCGAACGGCCCGACGCCCAGTGTGGCGCCCAAGGCGGGTCTGGTTCTGCCGGAAGGGTTCCCGCCGCTGACCATCACGCTCCCAGGGGCGCGGCAGCAGTAAGTCGTGTTCTCTCTTTGTGGCACAGGCTTCCAGCCTGTGCCACAAACCACTTCTCCGCGCGCTCGCCTTTCTTCCCACCGCGCCCGACAATAGCGGCATGACCGAGCCGATACTGGCGACCGAGAGCCTGACGAAGGACTACGGGTCGTTCCGCGCGCTGAGCGCGCTCACGCTGTCCGTCGCACCGGGCGAGGTGGTCGGGTTGCTCGGCCCCAACGGGTCCGGCAAGTCCACCGCGCTGCGGCTCATGCTCGGCTTCCTCCGACCGACGAGCGGCCGCGCCACGATCGGCGGGTTCGACTGCTGGACTAACAGCGTCGAGACGCGCAAGCGGGTCGCGTACTTGCCCGGCGAACTCCGCCTGTACGACACCATGACCGGTCGCCGGCTCGTCACGTTCCTCGCGCAACTCCGCGGCGACACACCCGGCGCCGAAGTCGATGACCTCGCGCGCAAGCTCGACATCGACGTGGACAAACCGCTCACGCAGATGTCCAGCGGCATGAAGCGCAAGGTGGCGCTGCTCGCGGTGCTGGTGCCGAAGGTGCCGCTCATCATTCTCGACGAACCGACGAACACGCTCGACCCGACGATGCGCGACGAACTGCTCGACCAACTGAAGGCCGCGCGGGCGCGCGGTCAGGCAGTGCTGTTCTCGTCGCACGTTCTTCAGGAAGTCGAAGCAGTGTGCGACCGCGTCGCGGTGCTGCGCCGCGGCGAGCTGGTTCACGTTCAGGAGATGAGCGAGTTGCGCGAGGGTCGCGTGGTGAGCGCGTGGCTGACCGGCGACGCCCCCGCGACCGGCCCCGGCGGTTCCGAGTTGGGCGAGAACACCATCGCCGACGGCCGCTTGCAGATGACGTTCCGCGGCCCCTTGCCGGTGCTGCTCGACTGGCTCGCGAAGCAGCCGCTCGCGGACCTCGTGATCGAACCGCAGGGACTGTCCCCGATCTACAAGAAGTACCACGGGTAGGCGAACCCCGCCCGCAAGGGCGGGGGTGGTCCGACACCGCGAATCACCCCCGCCCTTGCGGGCGGGGTTCGCCGGAGACGCACGTGACGTTCATTCTCGTTCGCAAGCTGCTCCGCGACGTGCGCCCGGCGTTCATCGCGGTGGCGATCGTACTGTTCATCTTCGCGGCGTTCTGGGTGAAGATCACGCAGCGCGTGACCACCGAGATCGCGCCCATGTTCGAGATCGTGTCGAAGTTCGCGATGGGCGACCCGAAGAAGCTCGAAAAGATGCTGCTGACCGGGCCGAGCAAGGTGTCGCAGGCGGCGCTGGGCTGGGGCGACATGAACTTCTCCAAGCCGACCGAGTTCCTCGCCATCGGGCTGCTGCACCCGGTGCTGCTCATCATGTGCGTGGTGTGGTGCGTCGGTCGCGGCGCCGGCGCGGTGGCCGGCGAACTCGACCGCGGCACGATGGAACTGCTCATGTCGCAACCGGTGCCGCGGAACCGACTGCTGCTCGCGCACCTCATCGTCGATTGCATCGTGCTGCCGGGGCTGTGTCTGGCGTTCTTCGCGGGCACGCAGTTCGGCCTCGAAATGGTCGGGCCGTTCGTCCGCGACTACGCCATCCTCAAGGAAATGCCGGGGACGGACAACTACCCCCGCGACCTGACGCCGCTGCCGGTGAGCGGCGTGGGCGAACTCGTGGGGCTGGTGAACACGCTCGCGCTGATGTTCGCGATCAGCGGGACGACGCTGGCGCTGTCCGCGTTCGGGCGGAGCCGGTGGAAGGTGGTGGGGTACGCGGTGCTGGTGCTGATCGCGATGTTCGTGGCGAACACGATCGGCCAGTTGTGGGAGCCGGTCGGGTGGGTGCGGCCGTTCACGTTCTTCTACTACTACCAGCCGCAGCGCATGATGATCGACGGCACGTGGGCAGTCGATGTGGGGAAGACGTGGAACCTCGGGCGGGCGGTGCTGGTGCCGGCGGTGGGCGTGCTGTTCGCGGTCGGCGCCGCCGGCTACGCGCTGGCGCTGCGGGTGTTCACGCGCCGCGATCTGCCCGCCCCGTTGTGATTCTTTCTTGTGGCACAGGCTTTCAGCCTGTGTTCTTGGTGTCAGAACACAGGCTGAAAGCCTGTGCCACAAGACGACAGAGAAACTTCCCCAGTTGGTGTTGACAGGATTCGCGCGCCCGGTCACTATACCCCGACTTCTGCCTCTTCTCTGTTCCGGCCCCACCGTGTTAAGGCGCAAGCCGAGATGCGGTGGGGTTTTCTCGTTGCCCGCGCGACACTGTCTTGCGAAGCCGCGAGCGGCTTCCGGCCAAGCTCCTTCGCGCGTATACTAATCCTCTTCCGCTGCCCGGTTTGCTTTCTGGAGAGTGTCGTGCCCGCAGCCCCCATCAACCTCGACGACCCGTCCCTCTACACCAACCGCGACCTGAGCTGGCTGGAGTTCAACCGGCGCGTGCTGGAAGAGGCCCAAGACCCGACCGTGCCGATGCTGGAGCGGCTGAAGTTCCTCGCCATCTTCAGCTCGAACCTGGACGAGTTCTACATGGTCCGCGTGGGCGGCGTCCAGCAGAAGGTCCACGCGAACATACCTATCGGGTCCGGGGCCGACCAACTTTCTCCCAAGGCGCAACTGGAGCAGGTGCGGGCCGTCACGCGCGAACTGGTGGCCGAGCAGTACCGGGTGCTGCGCGAGGAGGTGCTGCCGGTGCTGGCCGCGCGCGGGATCGTGCTGCGCACCGCCGAGCAACTCTCCGACGCCGACCGCGCGCACGTCCGCGACCTGTTCACGCGCGAAATCTTCCCCGTCCTCACGCCGCTCTCGACCGACCCGGCGCACCCGTTCCCGCACCTCCAGAACAAGTCGCTCAACCTCGCCGTCGCGCTGCACCGGCCCAACGACGCCGACCCCCTGTACGCCGTCGTCCAGGTGCCCAGCGTGCTGCCGCGCTTCTTGCCTCTGCCAGCAGCGGCAGTAGGCAATGGGCAGGGCGCAGCAGGCAGTGGGCAGGGCGCAGCAGGCAGTGGGCAGAAGGCAGCAGGCAGTGAAAGCAAAACGCCGAGCGCGAACGGCGAAGCGCCGTCTTCACTGCCCACTGCCCACTCTCCACTGCCTGCTGCGCAGCACTCGTTCCTGCCGCTGGAAGACGCGATCAGGCTGCACCTTGCCGAACTGTTCCCCGGTCTGGAGATCGGCCGCGCCGCCGCGTTCCGCGTGACGCGCGACAGCGAGTACGAACTCGACGACGAGGTGGACGACCTGCTCGAGGAGATCGAGGCGCACGTGCGGGCGCGGCGCCGCGGGCACCCGGTGCGGTTGGAGATCGACGCCGACGCGCCGGCCGACATGCAACTGTTCCTCACGGACGGGCTGAACCTGAGCATCGCCGACGTGTGTACCGCGTCCGGCCCGCTCGACCTCACCGGGCTGTTCCAGCTTTTCGGGCTGCCCGGCTTCGCCGACCTCCGCGACCCGCCGTTCACGCCCTCGCTCGTGACCGCGTTCGCGCAGGCGAGCAACCCGTGGTCCGTGATCCGCGGCCGCGACGTACTCGTGTTTCACCCGTATGAATCGTTCGCGCCCGTGGTCGAATTCATCGAAGCCGCCGCGTCGGACGACCGCGTCCTCGCCATCAAGCAGACCCTGTACCGCACGAGCAGCGATTCGCCCATCGTGCGCGCGCTCCAACGCGCCGCGGATCGCGGCAAGCAGGTCACGGCCGTTGTCGAACTGAAGGCCCGCATGGACGAGGAGCGGAACATCCTCTGGGCGCGCGAACTGGAGAAGGCCGGGGTTCACGTCGTCTTCGGGTTCGTCGGGCTGAAGACGCACTGCAAGGTTTCGCTGGTGGTGCGACGTGACGAGGACCACACCATCCGCCGCTACGT
>CANLGS010000121.1 GCA_947490035.1 Gemmataceae bacterium | reverse complement strand
GTGCCCCAATCCCAGCAAGAGGCAATGAAACGACGCAAGATCATGAGGAAGGCACGATCCAAGAAGCAACGGCCAATACTCATGGCCGACTTGGAGCGCAGGTATCGCGAATCGCCTGGATTCTAGCCCTCTCGCGGATCGTTGTTTATTTTCACAGCGCGTTGTTCGCGTTACCCCACACCCAGGGCGTTGCCCTGGGTTTTTCGTTGGCGGATGGCAACTGTCGGAGGGCTTTGCAATGACGATGAACAAGACCGAAGTGGACCTGCGGCTGTCGATGCTGAACAGCCTGCTCACCTGCCCGCACCGCAAGCTGGGCCTGGTCCACCCGCTGCACGCCGAACTCGTGACGCAAGACCCGCGGTTCTACGTCCGCCTCGCGGCGTGGCACGCGGACCACGGCGACGTGCGCGACCACAAGGAAATGTTCGTCGTCACGCTCGCGCTCTCCGACTTCCCCGGCCACCGCGAAGTCGGCCTCGCGATGCTGCGCGAACTGCCGCCGTATCAGGTCGGCCGCGTCATCGACTTCATCCACGGGCGCAAGGAAGACGTGGCGATCGAAGTGGACAAGAAGCCGGACGACGTGCCGGCGGGCGCGTTCAAGCCGAACGTCTTTCGCAAGCCGGCGAACGGCAAGAAGCCCGGCAAGCTGAAGGCGGCCGAGAGCGGCACGGTCACGCTGACGGACGCCTTCGGGCTGTTCCGCAACGTGCCGCGTTCGCTGAAGACCGAAGTCACGCGCTACCTGCGCGAGCGCGAGGCGAACGCCGACTGGTTCGACGCGACCGCGATCACCGCGCGCAAGACGCTGAAGCGGCTCTACGCGCTTCTGCACGTCAAGCCGGGCGAGCGTGCGCAGGCGGTGCTGTTCGACGAGGTGCCGCCGGTCGGGTCGAAGCTCGCGGGGCTGAAGGAACTGGCGAAGGCCGAATCGCCGGACGAGCAGGCCAAGCTCATCACCGCGTTCGACGTGCCGTTCCGCGTCGCGGTCGGGCTGGTGAAGACGGTCACCCCGAAGGTGCTTCTGGCGCTCGTCGGCCGGATGTCGCCCCAGGAGGTGATTAACAACCTCGACATGCTCCGCAAGCGCGGTGCGTTCGACGACGCGAGCGTGAAGGCACTGCTCGATCAGAAGCTGGAGTCCGCGAAGACGGCGACCCGCGTCAGCGCCTTCAAGGCCGAGAAGGCGATGGAGTCGGTGAACGTCAGCGCGGCGGTCCGGCAGAAGCTCGAAGCGGTCGCGGACGCGCAGGTGAAGGCGCGCGGCCGGATCACGCGGCCACTGGCGCTCCTGATCGACAAGTCGGGTTCGATGTCGCAAGCCATCGAGATCGGCAAGCGGTTGGGTTCGCTGCTGGCGGCGGTCGCGGACAAGGAGTTGTTCGTGTACGCCTTCGACAGCATCGCGTACCCGGTCGAAGCGGCCGGGCCGGAACTGAGCGCGTGGGAGCGCGCTCTGACCGGGATCACGGCCGGGGGTAACACCTCGGTCGGGGTCGGCATCGACCAACTGCGGCGCAAGAAGCAGTACGTCGAGCAGATCGTGGTGGTCACGGACGAGGGCGAGAACGCGGACCCGAAGTTCGTGACCGCGCTGCTGAAGTACCGCGAGGAGCTGAAGGCGGACCCGGCGGTGTGCTTCGTCAAGGTAAGCGGGGCGACTACCCAGCTCGAAGACGAGTGCCGCAAGGCCGGGATCGCGGCCGACGCGTACCAGTTCGACGGGGACTACTACGCGCTGCCGAACCTGGTGCCGCTGCTCGCGCGCCCGAGCAAGCTGGAGTTGTTGCAGGAGATTCTGGAGTACCCGCTGCCGGCACGCCGGGTGGGGTAAGCGTCAAGGCGAGCGGGCGCGGCGTGTCGGGTCACCGCGTGCCCGCCGCTCGCGTCCTCATCAAGTTTGCATATCATTTCCTTCGCGTCTCCCTCCCAATCTCGGCCGGCTCACGCCGACCGCTCGCCTCACTGGTGATTCCCATGTTCCGATTGCTCCTCGCCGCGTGCGCCGTCGCGCTCGCGCTGCTCCCCGGCATCGCCGCCGACGACAAGCCCGTCGAGCTGTTCAACGGCAAAGACCTCAAGGGCTGGAAGCTCAAGGACGAGAAGAAGAGCAAGTGGGAGGCGGAGTGGGTGCGGTTCGATTCCGACAAGCCGACGGCCCTCTTCGTGAACCCGCAGCAGAGCGCGTCCCCGCCCCCGCGCGAGCTCGCCAACATGAAGAGCGGCGGCACCGACATCTACACCGAGGCGAAGTACACCGACGTGCTCGTGGAAGTCGAGTTCATGATCCCGAAGGGGTCGAACTCCGGCGTGTACCTGATGGGCGAGTACGAGGTGCAGATCATCGACAGCTTCGGCAAGCCGGACGACCAGCTCAAGCCGGGCGACATGGGCGGCATCTACACGGCGGCGGCCCCGAAGAAGAACGCGTGCAAGAAGCCCGGCGAGTGGCAGAAGTTCGTCATCGACTTCCAGGCACCCAAGTTCGACGGCGACAAGAAGACATCGAATGGCAAGTTCATCAAGGTGACGTTCAACGACGTGGTGATTCACGAGAACGTCGAGGTGACGAAATCGACCGGCGGCGGGCTGACGGGCAAGGAAGTCGCGAGCGGCCCGCTGATGTTCCAGGGCGACCACGGCCCGGTCGCGTTCCGCAACGTCAAGATCACGCCGAAGAAGTGAAAGAGAGGCCGCACGATAACGCAGAAGAAGACACGATAAAGACAGCAGAGAATGCAGTGCTCAATACCTGCTTCCTCTTCGGTCTGAATCGTGTCTTCTTCTGCGTTATCGTGCGGCCTCTCTTCTGCCCTCTGTTGGAACAGGGGGCTTACGCCCCCCGCTCGCCTTCATAGACTGCCACTAAGCACCCCACCCGCCGCCAATCGAGACCGCCATGAGCACCGACGCCGAGTACAAACCGGGCCTTGAGGACGTGCCGGCCGCGAAGTCCGCGGTCAGCTTCCTCGACGGCAAGAAGGCGGTGCTGGAATATCGCGGCATCCCGGTCGAGGTGCTCGCGAAGGAGAGCAGTTTCGAGGAGGTGTCGTGGCTGCTCATCAAGGGCGACCTGCCCACGCAGAAGCAGCTCGCCGAGTTCGACCACGACCTGCGCCAGAAGCGCGCGATCCACTACCGGCTCAAAGACCTCATCAAGTGCATGCCGCACGACGGCCACCCGATGGACGCGCTCCACGCGGCGACCGCGGCGCTGGGCATGTTCTACCCGTGCCCCACGGTGACCGACGCGGCGAAGAACTGGGACGCGTCGTGCCGGCTCATCGCCGCGCTGCCCACGCTCGTCGCCGCGTTCGCCCGCACGCGCCGCGGCGAGGAGATCATCGAACCGCGCGCGGACCTCGACCACGCGGGCAACTTCTTCTACATGCTCTTCGGCAAAGAGCCGTCGCCGGCGACGCGCAAGGTGCTCGACGCGTGCCTCGTGCTGCACGCCGAACACCAGATGAACGCGAGCACGTTCGCCGCGCGCGTCACCGGCTCGACGCTCGCGACGCCGTACCAGACGATCGCCTCCGCGATCGGCGCGCTGTCCGGCCCGCTGCACGGCGGGGCGAACGAGGAAGCCTTGCGGCAGTTCGAGGAGATCGGAGGGCCGGACAAGGTGAAGCCGTGGCTCGACGCCAAGCGCGCCGTCGATTCCAAGTACAAGGTGATGGGCATGGGCCACCGCGTGTACAAGGTGAAGGACGCCCGCGCGACGGTGTTGCAGGAGATCGCGGAGCACGTGTTCGCGGAGACGAGCCGGCCGAAGTCTTACGAGACGGCGTTGGAACTCGAACGCATCTGCGCCGGCATCTACGGGCCGAAGGGCATCTACCCGAACGTGGACTTCTACTCCGGCGTGGTGTACCAGGCGCTCGGCATTCCCACCGACGTGTTCACGCCGATCTTCGCCATCGCCCGCGTCTCGGGGTGGCTCGCGCACTGGACGGAGCAGCTCGTCGGCAACCGCATCTTCCGCCCGGAGCAAATCTCCGTCGGCAAGACCGACGTGAAGTACGTCCCGCTGGAGCAGCGCGCGTGAACCCGCCGTAGGCGGTGCATATCGTGGTAGGTGCCGCTTGCCGAGCGGCACGGGCTAGCCCCCGTGCGAGCGATGCGGACCGCCCGTGCGACGATGCGAGTTGTACAGCCGTGCCGCTCGGCAAGCGGCACCTACCAAGAGTTCCCCATGCTCGACGCCGGATACATTCGCGACAACGTGGACGCGGTCAAAGCCAACTGTAAGAACCGCGGCGCGTCCGAGGTTCCCGTCGATCGCGTGGTCGCGTTCGAGACGAAGCGCAAAGAACTCGCCCAACAGCGCGGCGAAACGGCGGCGAAGAAGAACACCATCAGCGGGCAGTTCAAGGGCGCGACGCCCGAACAGCGGGTCGCACTCAAAGAACAGGCTGCCGCCATCGACAAGGAACTCGGCGTCATCGACGACGAACTGAAGATCATCGAAGGCGACCTCCTGCTGAACCTCTACCAGATTCCGAACCTGACGCACCCCGACGCGCCGGTCGGCGGCGAGGACGCGAACAAGGTCGTCGCGCGGTTCGGCGAGCCGCGCAAGTTCGACTTCAAGGCGAAGGATCACGTAGACCTGTGCGAAGCGCTCGACCTCGCGGACTTTGAAGCGGGCACGAAGGTCGCGGGGCAGAAGTTCTACTTCCTCAAGAACGAAGGCGCGCTACTCGAAATCGCGCTCGTGCAGTACGCGATGCACACCGCGGTGAAGGCCGGGTACACGCCGGTCATCACGCCGGACCTCGCCCGCGTCGAGGTACTCGAAGGCATCGGCTATATGCCGCGCGACCCGAACCCGGACACGCGGCAAGTCTACACCATCGCGGACACCGACCTGTGCCTCATCGCGACCGCCGAAATCACGCTCGGCGGGATGCACCGCGACCGCGTCTTCGACGAGGCCGAACTGCCGAAGCGCTACGTCGGGTTGTCGCACTGCTTCCGCACGGAGGCCGGCGCCGCGGGCCGCGACACGCGCGGACTGTATCGCGTGCATCAGTTCACGAAGGTGGAGATGTTCGCGTTCTGCACGCCGGAGAACGGCGAGGCGATCCACCAAGAGATTCGCGCACTCGAAGAGCAAATCTTCAGCGGCTTGGGGCTAGCGTTCCACGTCATCGACACCGCGACCGGCGACCTCGGCGGGCCGGCGTACCGCAAGTACGACCTCGAAGCGTGGATGCCCGGTCGCGGCGACGGCGGCGCTTACGGCGAGGTCACCAGCACGTCGAACTGCACCGACTTCCAGGCGCGGCGGCTCGGCATCCGCTACAAGGGGAAGGGCTTCAAGGGCACGCGCTTCGTCCACACGCTCAACGGCACCGCGGTCGCGTGTACGCGCGCGCTGGTCGCGATTCTGGAGAACTACCAGCAGGCCGACGGCTCGGTGGTGATCCCCGAAGTGCTGCGCCCGTGGGTCGGCAAGGACGTGATTGCGCCGCGGAAGGGGTGACGTATTCTCTTGTGGCACAGACATTCCTGTCTGTGCTGCTCTGAAGAGCGAAGCAGCACAGACAGGAATGTCTGTGCCACAAGAAAGAACTGCCGTTACTTGTCCTTCTTCTCTTCCTTCTTCTCGTCGTCGTAGCGCTTAACGCGCATCTCGATGTCCGTCTTCAGCGGGCCGTCGGCGGCGGCCAGCGACTTCGCGCCGAAGTCCTTCGCCTTCGCCTTGTCGCCGTTGATGAAGTGCGCCTCGGCCACGAAGAACAGCGCGACCGCGTCTTTCTCGCCGGCGAGCTTCAGACCGGCCTCGGCCGACTTCAGCGCGGTCGCGTGCAAGTCCTTGTTGGCGACCGCGTCCGGGAACAGCACCAGCGTGCGCGTCACCGTGTTCGCCAGCCCGCTGTCGTCGGCCTTGACCGCCTTCGCGAGCAGGTCTTCCGCCACCTTCTTCACCTCGTCGGTCTTCTTCGCCTTCACCAGCGAGCTGAGCCGGCCGCTGTGGAAGTACGGGATGCCGGCCAGTTCCGGGTACTTCTTCTCGAAGTCGCCGAGCGTCTTCAGGAACACCTCCGGGTCTTTGTCGCCGCTCGCCTTGAACACCGCGTTCACTTCCTCCTCGATCTTCTTCAGCCCCTCGGTGTCGGCCTCGGTCCACTTGCCGGCGACGACCTTCGGCAGCACCACGTCGAGGTACATCGGGTGGCCGATGTACGCGATCTTGCCGGCCTTATCGACGACGAAGCAGCACGGGATGCCGCCCTGCCCGGACGCCTTCATCCACGCGTCGTAGGTCTCGCGGTCGTCGGCGTAGGCGAAGGTGTAGCCGAGCTTCGGCCCGCGCTTCTCGACCAGTGCCTGCACCTTTTCGAGCGTGTTGTTGGGGTCTTTCGCGGTGAACCCGATGAACGTGACGCCCTTCGCCTTGTACTGCGCTTGCAGTTCGCCCATGTGCGGCATCATGACGATGCACGGCCCGCACCAGGTGGCCCAGAACTCCATCACGTAGGTTTTGCCTTCGGCGAATTCCTTGACCTCGGCGCCTTGCAGCCACTTGGTGGCCTTCACCGCCGGCGCCTTGTCGCCGACCTTGAGAGCTTCCTTCTTCGGCGGATCTTCCTTCGGCTTCGTGTCCTGGGCCGCGACCGGGGCGAGCAGCCCCGCGAACGCGGCGAGTGCGAACAGCTTGCGCATGAGACGTACCCTTCTGATGTAGAGCAAGTAGAGAGACAGGATTGAGTGTACGTCGGATGAAGACGCGGGGAAGAAGCAAACCCGGCTTCCGCCCGCCGCCGGCCGCGACCTACTTCAGCAACTCGGCCGCGCCTTCGGCCAGCAGCATCGCGGCCAACTCCTGACCCAGCGCGAGCGGTGCCGTCGCCAACCCGGTGTGTGTCGCGACCACGCGCCGCGCGCCGTCGGGCGTCAGCACCGCGCCGCGCACCGTCAGCACGCCGTCGAGTACCTTTGAAGTGGCGCCGATGGGCACCAGACACCCGCCGCCCAGCGCGTAGAGCATCGCGCGCTCGGCCTGCACGCGGGCGAACGTCTCCGCGTCCCGCAATGCCCCCACCAGGCGCTTCGTTTCCGCGTCCGCGGCGCGGCACTCCAGACCGATCGCGCCCTGCCCCACCGCCGGCAGCATCCAGTTCGCGTCCAGAACCTCCGTGACGCGGTCCGCGAGGCCGAGCCGCAGCAGCCCGGCTTCCGCGAGGATGATCGCGTCGAGGTTCTGCTCGTCCAGCTTCCGCAGGCGAGTGTCCACGTTGCCGCGCAGGTCGAGCAGCTTCAGATCGGGCCGCCGGTTCAGCACCTGCGCGCGCCGGCGAAGGCTGCTCGTTCCCACCGTCGCGCCCTTCGGCAGTTCGTCGAAGCGCTTATGTTTGCGCGAGATGAACGCGTCCCCGGTCGGGCCGCGCGGCGGCACCGCGACCAGTTCTAACAAGGGTTCGGGGATCGTCGGCAGGTCTTTGAGGCTGTGAACGGCGACATCGGCGCGGCCGTCGAGCAGCGCGTTCTGGATGGCCTTCGTGAACACGCCGAAGCCGCCCATCGCGGACAGCGCCGACGCCTGATCGCGGTCGCCGTGCGTTTCGATGAGCACCAGTTCGACCGCGCGCGGCATCGCGACCGGGCGCAAGCTGTCCGCGATGTAGTTGGCCTGCCACAGCGCCAGCGGGCTGCCGCGGGTGCCGAGGCGCAGCGGGGCCGTGTTCATGCGACCGGCGCTCCGTTGTTCGCGAGCCACTCGCGGAGGCGGGCCGCGGCTTCGGCGCGCGGCACCGCGCCGCGTTCCAGATGCCGCTTCTCGCTCGTGTCGGCGTTCGCCTCTTCCAGCGCGAACCACACCGGCCGCAGGCGGTCCGGGTCGTTCGCGTATCTCGGAAAGATGTGCCAGTGCAGGTGCGGCACCTGATTGCCGAGCAACTCGTAGTTCAGTTTGAGCGGGCGGAAACAGGCGCCGATGGCCTCCGCGAGCGTCGCCATTTCGTCAAGGAAGGCGGCGCGGTTCGCTCCGAGTTCGCTGAGTTCGGTCGCGTGTTCGCGGGCGACGAGGACGCAATACCCGGCGTACTGCTGCCACGCGCCGAGCAGCGCGACGGAGTGCGGGAAGCGCCAGACGATGTCGCCGTCCGGCCAGCCGTTCGGGTCGGCCAGCTTCTGACAGAACGGGCAGTTCGGGTCGTGCGCCATGCGGTTATCGTAACCGGGTCGTTGAAAGAAGAAAGCCCCGGTCGTGCGACCGGGGCTTTCGGGTTGTCGTCCGCAGAGCGGAGGTTAGAAGTCGCCGCCGTAATCGCCGCCGCCACCGAAGTCACCGCCACCGCCGGTGTCGTCACCACCGCCGCCGTAGTCACCGCCACCGCCGGTGTCGCCGCCGTAGTCACCGCCGCCGCCGGTGTCGCCGCCGGAGCCGCTGTCGTCGTAGCTGCCGCCGGCGCCCGCGTCGCCGCTGAAGTCGCCGTCGCCGCTGGTGTCGGCCCCGCCGCCGTTGTCACCGCTGTTGTTGGAGTTGTCGCCGGCGTAGGCGTCGGAGCCGTAGTGGGTGCCCATCATGCTGTTGTACAGGTACATGCCGGCCATCGCGCCGAACAGCCCGCCCATCAGTCCCATGCCAAACCCGCCGCCGCCGCCGCCCCCACCGTAACC
>CANLGS010000120.1 GCA_947490035.1 Gemmataceae bacterium | reverse complement strand
TCCCTGACGGTCGCGGTTCACCAGTTGCCGGGTGAACCGCGACCGTCAGGGAGCGGGTGGCACACGACGCAAACCACCCATACCCAAACACGGAATCGCCGACCACGACCGCGCGCCAAATCCGCCGATTCCCTCTTGCGTTCCCGCCGACCTCCCGGTATTAGCCTCGTGAAATCGGTCAGCGCGGGGCTGTTTTCTGGGGGAGTTCGGCCATGCGATATGTGCGCTCGTTGGTGGGGGTCGGGGCGTTGTTGGTGTTCGCCGGGGGTGTCGCCGCACAGCCGGCGGTGTACCCCGGCTTGGGGCCGATCGCCCCAGGCGGGCCGGGGGCGGTCGCCGCTCCGCTGGCGCCTCCGGGCGCGCCGACCGCGCTGCCGCCGGTCGGCGCACCGCCGGTCGGCGCACCGCCGGGGGCACCGCCCATGACGGGGGACGGCCACTCGGCGGTCAAAGACCTCACGCCGCACGGCGGGTTCGGCGACCTGCACCCGCCCGAGGACAAGCACCACGGGCACGGCGAGGTGCCCGGCTACCTCACCGCGGTCGTGCCTCCGCACGGCGGCTTCTACACCGGGGCCGAGTTCCTGCTCATGCGGCCCCGCAACTCGGACGCGGACTACGTCATCCGCAGCGGCGGCGGACTCGCCACCACCGGGCCGATCGACTCGATCAAGTACGGCGTCGGCACCGGCTTCCGGATCGGCACCGGCTACGTGGCCGAAGGCGGGAAGTGGGAGGCCGGCTTCCAGTACACGTACTTCAACGGCAACGGCGACAACAGCATCTTCGCCGTGCCCGGCGTTACGCTTCTCCCGACCCTGACGCGCCCCGGTCTCACCGACCGCGCGCTCACCGCGTCGGCCACCGTGGACCTCGACTACGCGCTGTACGACATGATCGCCGGGCGGCGGTTCGTGATCGAGGACAACCTCGCCGTCCGCGCCCTGGCCGGGTTCCGGTTCGCCGACATCCGCCAGACGCTCAACGCCTTCTACGACGGCACCGACGCGCGGAAGGCCGCCGTGAAGAACCGGTCGCGGTTCCAGGGCTTCGGCCCGATGATCGGCGGCGAGGCCACCCTCGCCGGGCCGCGCGGGTTCCACGTGTACACGCGCGCCCTCGGCGGGTTCATGAGCGGGCGAAGCACCAACACGGTGCAGGAGACCAACGACAACGGGGCCACGACCTACGTGAACTCCCGCTACGACCTCCAGAAGGAAGTGCCGTTCGGCAGCCTGGCGATCGGCGGCGGCTGGCAGTACCGGTCGCTCGCGCTCCGCGCCGGTTACGAGATCAGTCACTGGCAGGGTATCTTCGAGCGACCGCGGTTCGTGGACGACGTGTCGCAGGGCAAGGTCATCACCCGCCCCGCGAACCTGTCCCTCGAAGGGCTGTTCTTACAGGCCAGCCTGATTTACTGACAAGCGAACAGGCGAACCACGAGCGGCCGAGGAGCAATCCTCGGCCGCGTTCGCGCTATCGGACAATAAATACAGAAGAAAGGCATGGCTCACGCAAAGGCGCAAAGACGCAAAGAAGACAAAGTGAAGAGAAGCAGTTCTTTGGAGAATGGTCTTCTCCTGCTTTCTTTGCGTCTTTGCGTCTTTGCGTCTTTGCGTGAGCTTCATCTCTTCTGCATTCATCGTCCGGCTTATCCTCCTCTCCCCTCGCCCGGTTGCATCTCACCCACCGACGGGCTAGAAAAACGGGTGCCACGCGAATCACGCACCCGAGCCTGCAATGCCTTCCGACGGTCCCGACCCGAACAGCACACGCGCGGACGGCCCGCCCGCCCGCGGCGACGAGGTCGCGCTCGGCGACCCGGCCGACGGCGGCACCGTCGCGCAGCACGGCCCGCCGTCGTGGCTCCAGAAGGGCGTGCCCGGCTCCGCCGGGTCGTCCGCGGTGTCGCGGACCGGCAAGGCCGTGTACGAACTCGACCGCGAGATCGAGCGCCACCAGACCGCCGGCGGCGAAGACCTCGCGGATGGCTACAACCTGCTCCGCAAGCTCGGCACCGGCTCCTTCGGCACGGTGTGGGAGGCCGAAGACCGGCTCACCCACGAGCGCGTCGCGATCAAGTTCTTCACCGCCGGCGATTCCGACTGGGGGAAGTTGCTCAGCGAGGTCGGGCTGCTGCAAGCAGTCGAGGGGTGTCGCGGGATTGTGATGGTGAAGCAGGTGCGCCCTGGCGAGAACGGACGGCGCCCGCTGTACGTGATGCAACTCGCCAACGGCGGGTCGCTCGGCGATTGGATCAAGACCGCCGGGACGCTGCCACCGCGCGAGCGGGTGCGGCTTGCCACCGAGTTCTTCACCGGCGTCGCCCGCGCGATGGCCGCCGTCCACCGCCGCGGCATCCACCACTGCGATTTGAAGCCGCACAACGTGCTCTTGCACCACCCGGAACCGGGCGCCGCACCGGAACCGCTCGTCGCGGACTTCGGTCAGGGGCACCTCGCGACCGACGACACGCCGGCGCTGGGCACCTACTTCTACATGCCGCCGGACCAGATCGACGCGGCCCAGGCCGGCACGCCGCCGGACACCCGGTGGGACGTGTACGCGATGGCCGCCGTCGCCTACGAGATGCTCACCGGCGAACCGCCGCGCCGCACCCCGGCACATGTCGAGCAAATCAAGAAGGCGCCCAAGAACCTCGCCGCCAAGATGACGATCTACCGCGACGGCGTGATCGCGGCCCCGCGCCCGGTCGCGCACCACAAGCTCGTGGACCGCGCGCTCGCCCGCATCATCGACCGGTGCCTGAGCCTCGATCCCAACACTCGCCCGCGCGACGCGGGCGCGCTGGTCGCGCTGCTCGACGCCCGCACGCGGTGGCGCGCCACCCGGCCGGTGCTGGCGCTGGCCGCGGCCGCGACGCTCCTTGTGATCGGGCTGATCGCCAGCGCCGGGGTCGCGCTGGCGAACGCCGAAACGAACCGCATGAAGGGCGAAGTCGCGGCCGAGGTGCAGGGCAGCCTGGCGCGCACGGCCGGGTACGGCGCGCCGGCCGTCGAGGACCGGCTCCAGCGCCACATCGGGCAGGCGGAGCGGGTGGCGCGCGAGCGCCCGCCAGCCGTCGCCGCCGCGCTCGAACGGCTGGGGTGCGGCGAGTACGGCGCCACCTGGAACCCGGCCGCCGCGGACGCGGCCGACCTCGAAACGTGTCAGAACTGGTTGAAGGCGGTGCAGGACGAGCGGCGCGAGCGGCGCCGCGGCGACAACGTCGTCCCGCTCGGGCTGGTGCTGGTCGCCGGCGCCGGCTCCCCGGACCAGTCGCGCGGCTTCTTCCTTGCCCGCGCGCACCCCGACGGCGAACTCGAAACGCACCGGACCACGAAGGCGCCCGCCGTGTTCACGCGCGACTTCTCGTACCGCGACTACTTCCACGCACGCGGCAACCGCGACGACGAGACCGGCCGACCGCACGCACCGGTCCGCGCCACCCACATCAGCGAGCCGTACCGCTCGACCGGCGACGACCGCACCGCCGACGGGCAGGTGATCGTGCGCCCATGGAAGGTGGACATCGCGACCCCAATCTGGGACGATTCGCAGAAGCAAAACCGCGTCGTCGGGCTGCTCATCCTCGGCTTGAATCTGGAGCGCGACCTCGTCCCGCTGCTCGAACCGGCTGAACTCGGCGCGACCGGCAGCGAGCGACTGGGCATTTCGCGCCGGGTCAAGGTGATACTGATCGACCACCGCGACCAGTGGGTGTGGCACCCGGACTGCAAGCGGAGCCTGGCGGAAGACAAGCCCGGCGTGCGGTTGCCGCACAACTACCGCGACCTGGCCGGCGGCGCCGGGTGCCCGTGGGACCGGATCGCGCCGCCCGGACCGGGCAGCGGCCGCCGCTACGGCTACACTGAGGACGCCGACTACGTCGATCGCGTCGAGGCCGCGGGCGACGGCGCCGACGCGAACGCGAACCCGGAGATCGCCTGCTTCACGCAATTCCGGCCCTACGCGGAGAGCCGGTATCCCGAGGTACGCCCGCGCAAGTGGGTACTCGTCGCGCAGGTCGATAAGGCGCTCGCGCTGGCGCCGCTCACCGACCTGGAGCGGCGGTTGGTGGCCATCGGCGCGGGGGCGGGCGGCGCGCTCGTGGTACTCGCGCTGGCACTCTGGCTGTGGCTGTTCCGAGTCCTCCGCCGACTGGAGTTCGCGTCCCATGGCTGACCTGGAAGCTCTGACCCGGATCGAGCCGAAGTCGGGCACCGAGTCGAGCGTGATGGCCATTCCGGGCCAGTACAGTTGGCGGTATGCGCTGCCGCCGAACAAGGTGCTGAAGCTCGGCAGCGAGCAAAAGGAGTGCGACTGGGCGGTGCCCGAAGACCGCATGATCTCGCGCTTCCACGCCACCGTCGAGTGGACCGGCGCGGTCCTCGTCGTCACCCGCCGCGGCGTCATCCTGCCCGACTACCCGAACAAGCCGGGCAACCAGATCTGGTTCCACAACAAGCCGGTCGAGAAGTGCCTGGTGAAGGCCGGCGAGTGGTTCGTCATCGGCCAGACCCGGTTCACCCTGCGGGGCGAGGCCGACTCCGAACCGGACGCGCCGGTGGACGCGACCATCGTGCAGCGCCAGGAGGAGCGGAGCCGGGCCGAACTGGAGAACGTCGCGTTCACCAACCCCGGCGTCCTGCTCAAGGCGATGGAGCAACTGCCCGCGTACCTGAAGGTGGTGGCGAGCGAGCCGGCGCTGTTCAAGCAGATGCTGAAGGTGGCGGTCGCCGCGCTGCCGAAGGCGGACGCGGCGGCCATCGTGCGCATCCCGCCGGACTGCCCGATCGGCGACCTGCGGATCACGGTGGTCGAGCAAAACGTGCGCAACCCGCACTCCGGCACCGCGGGCGAGTTCCTGCCGTCGCGCAAGCTGGTGCGCCGGGTGGTGTGCCAGCAGCGGAAGAGTTGCCTGCACGTCTGGTCCACCGACCCGTCCGACTTCACCGCCGCGGGCAGCGGGTCGGACCACAACCTGACGCTGGGCGTGATGCACCATCAGGGCGCGACCCCGTGGGCCATCTGCACCCCGTTCCAGGACGGGTCGCAGCACGCGCTCTACGTCAGCGGCCGACTCCTGAGCCGATCCACGATCGACGCCAAGCCGGACGCCGCCCACCTGACCGAGTACCAGAAGTTCGTCGAAATCCTCGTCGGCCTGCTCGAATCCACCCGGCGCACGCTGCGCCTCGCGCGGCAGGTGTCGGTGACGAAGGAGGCGTGGCCGAGCAACCTGCGCAAGTACCTGGACGACCCGGAAAAGCTGGAGGCGCTGCTGAAGACGCCGCAGGAGCAGGACGTGACCGTGCTGTTCTGCGACCTGCGCGGGTACAGCGCGCGGGCCGAGGAGCAGGGCGCGAACCTGACCGAGGCGTGGGCGGAGGTACAGAAGGCGCTGGACACGATGAGCGGCGCGGTGACCGAGAAGGGCGGCATCGTGGCCGGGTTCCGCGGCGACGCGGTGTTGGGGTTCTGGGGCTGGCCGGAGAAGCACACCGACCAGATCGAGCGCGCGGCCAAGGCCGGGCTGCGCATCTACGAGCGGCTGTCCGGCCGGATGGTGCAGCGGCGGTGCGGGTTGGGGATCACGCACGGCCGCGCGCTCGCCGGGCGGCTCGGCGCGCACGACCTCGCGGTGGTGGACCTGTACGGCCCGGTCGTGAACCTGGCATTCCGACTGGAAGAGATGACGAAGGCTTACGGCGTCGGGATCGTGGTGAGCGACGAGGTGGCGAAGAAGTTGCAGACCGCCGACCCGATGAACCGGCGGTGGCGGCTGCGAGGGCTGGGCACCGTCGTGCCGCGCGGGATGAAGAGGCCGCTGAGCGCCTTCGAGTTATCCCCGACGAGCGAGGTCACCGGGTCCGACTCGTGGGTGACGAGCGACAACTACGAGACCAACCTGCCGGTGTGGGACGAGGCGGTGGCGAAGTTCGTCGCGGGCGACTGGCCGGAGGCGAACGCCCTCCTGGACGACCTGTTCGCCGACGACCCGGCGGCCAAGTGCTTCGTGCGCTACATGGCCCGCACGCGCGGCGAGCCGCCGGCGGACTGGAAGGGCGCGTTCACCCCGCGCCCGCCGGAGGAGTGACGGATTGTGGCACAGGCTTCCAGCCTGTGTTCCCGCGGAACTATCTCAGTCCGCGCGCCCTGCCTGGTACAGCCACGGGTACAATTCCGGCGTCTCCACAAACCCAGCCTTTACTGGGTTGTCGAGGGTATAAGCCCACGTCTCATCGAACTCACGGTCGCTGCGGATGATGTGGTCGTAGCACTCATCTTGCCACAGTGTTCCTCGCACCCCTCGCCGGAGATTGATGGTGTACGAGGAGTAACGCTTTACACTGTGCAGCAGGTCAGAAAGGTTGTGGAATTCGCTTGCGGCAACATCGGTCGAATCGAGAGGAAGCGGTCGAACAAGTGCGTGTGCGTGATCGGGCATAATCACGGCGGCGTACACAAACCACTTCTTGTCGTCCCAGAAACGAAGGGCGTTAAGGGCAATCGTGCGGTCGTCTGGTTCCAACTCGCGACCGCGAATGACTCGCCACGTCAGAAAGTACGTGGACCCCGGTTGCTGCCAATGCGGGAGATTCCGGTAGGTTCTCTTGACCTGGTTGATAAGCGGCATGGCAGCGACCGCTGGAGTTGATGAAACACAGGCTGGAAGCCTGTGCCACAAAACCAAGTACACAGGCTGGAAGCCTGTGCCACAAGACAAACAACCACACTCACGTGCGCGGTACGGTCGCGGCCTTGCGGATCGCGTGAACGCGGCGGGCCTCCTTGCGGCGCCGCTCCTCGCACGGCTTCTCGTAATACTCGTGCGA
This sequence comes from Gemmataceae bacterium, assembly GCA_947490035.1. Classification (GTDB taxonomy): domain Bacteria; phylum Planctomycetota; class Planctomycetia; order Gemmatales; family Gemmataceae; genus Gemmata. The sequence continues at coordinate 1,846 of CANLGS010000120.1, read as the reverse complement.
GTACAACTCGCCCTTCATCCCGCTACGCTCGAGCAACTTCTTGAACCGACGGAGAGCGGCGCCGATCGGCTCCGATCGGCTCCCGCTCGTGAACGCGCATCCGCAAGCCCATCCCGTACCCCCGTGAGATCGACCTGTCCGCTGGACAGGCTCTGTGTGAAAGGTGCCTTCCCCAAATATAGACACCCCCACACACGTGTGGAAGTCCTTGTTACCGCACTCGCCATTTCCCCGCGTCAGCGGGTGAGTGTAGTCCTCACGCTCCGCGTGAGGTCCGCAGGCGTATGGCGTATGAGCAAGGTGGTTTGGTTGGCTGTGGCCGTCGCGCCCTCACGCGGAGCGTGAGGACTACACTCACGAACCTCACGCGGAGCGTAGGACTACTCACCGCCCGCGCGGGCGCTTCCGCTTCGGCCCCTTCTTCCGGTCGCTCACCTTCCGCCGCAGCCGGAACTCGGCGCTCCCGTGGTACGTCGCCAGCACCGCGCCGTCGCCGGCGTAGTGCTCGAACAGGTCGTACACCACAGATTCCTCGTCCGGCCACGGGTAGGCGAAGATCACGTCCATGTCGCCGATGTCCAGGTCCAAATCTTCGTAGGCCTGATCGCCCTCGGTCGTGAGCCACGAGTACGTCCCGGCCTTGTGAACGCGGTCCTCCGCGCCCGGCGGCACGAAGCTCCCGTGGACGAACTCCGTCGGCAAGTCGTAATCTTCGGCCAGTCGCCGCGCTTCATCGACCAGCGTGCCCTCGATCTCGATGCCGCAGGCGTCGAAGTCGAGCATCGCGGCCAGCCCGACGACCACTCCGAACCCGCAGCCCCACTCGCAAAACCGCGGGCCGCGCGTGACCGCCGATTCCGACAGCGCCCGCAGCACCTTGTATGCGGTGGCGTAGTCGCACGGGACGAACGCCGGCACCCGGCACGCGGCCTGGAACTGATCGATGCGGCGCTCGGCGTCGCGGATGAACCGGCGCGCGTCGGCCGGCGGTTCGGCGTCGGAAACGGAAACGAGTAGTTCGCGTAGCGCCATGGTTTGCGGCGGGTGAGCCGGTTAGTTCGGGCAACTACGGGCGAATTTCGCGCCCGGTTCGGAACGGGTCGTAGGATGTATGGGTGTTGTATTGCACACCGCGCCGCGAGGTTCCACGATGCCAGAAGAACAACCCGGTCCGACCACCGTCGAGCAGCGCAGAGCGATCTTCAAAGCGCTGGTCGAAGCCCAGGACGGCGGGGCCAGCCCGTCCGCGTCGCGGACCGCGATCGCCCGCCAGTTCGCGGTAACCGAAGATCAGGTCCGAGACGTGGAGCGCGAGGGCATGGCGAACCAGTGGCCGCCGCTCGACTGACACCGGCGCGGGATCGGATTTTTCGTCGGGTGGGGCAAGGCGTTGTGCCATCCCACCTCTGCTCTTGTGGCACAGACATTCCTGTCTGTGCTGCCTTCGGAATCACAGACAGGAATGTCTGTGCCACCAACCAAAATGGCGGGACCGCGCAAAGCCTCGTCCCGCCCTACCCCTCGTCCTCGCGGTTCCGCGCCGCGACCTGGCGCGTCGCCACCCCCACCGGCAGCAGCTTCGGCCGCGGCACTACCACGCCGGTAATGCCGCCGTGCGCGTCCCACAACTCGCGATAGCCCGCGCGCAGGAACCCGAACGTCTCCGGGTCCGGGTGGTCCGCGAGGTAGTCGTCCACCAACTCCGCCATGCGCGAATCGTACCCGTCCTTCGAGTGCGAATGCACCGCGTAGCGCCCGGGGTGGCGGCGCAGGTCGCCGTCGAACGCCGGGCCGACGTGGTACAGTTCGTGGAACACCGTGATGAGCTTCTCGCGGAACGGCTGGT
>CANLGS010000119.1 GCA_947490035.1 Gemmataceae bacterium | reverse complement strand
GTGGACGCGGATCGTCTTCTTCGACGGCCGGTCGAACCCCGGCCCGAAACGCACCGGCACCGCGAGCAACTCCGAATCGTGGCCGTACTTGAACACGCTCCGCGTCTGCTGGATGTAGTTCCGCACGCGGACCGGCCCCCACTTCTTCGACATCGCCTTGCGCAGTTCGGCGAAGTCGTCGGGGCGCAGGTCCGCGACGAGCCGCCCCTTGCCGAACTTCGCGACGAGCAGGTCCGCGGTCTCCTTGTAGTTCTTCCAGGTCCGCGGCGAGAGGTCGCCCCGGTCCATCTTGGCCTGGTTGTGGTTCAGGTACGCGTTCGCCAGATCCTTGACCGTGACGCCCTCTGACGCCTCGCGCGGCTTCCGCCCCGCGTGCAGCGAGTCCTTCTCGGCCTCGTACTTCTTGAGCGCGCCGTCGGGATCGTCCCACGGCCCGAAGTAATGGATCGTGCCGCGGATCTTCTTCGCCCAGCGCTTCGTGGCGTGGGCGTAGAGCGGGTACTCGGGGTAGGGCTTGTTCGGTTTCTTCGGCTTGCTCGCGAACCCGGACGCAGTAGAATCGCTCTTGGACATGACGACCGTTCCTCGAAAACGGGTGTTGTGGACACGGCCGGGGGCGGTGCAAACGTCCCCGGCGCCTTCCCAAGATACCGGGCGTCACGGCGGGCGTCAAACACGGAAGTGGGAAAGTGGCAGGTGCGGTGAACGGGCTGTGATTCCAGGCTTTTTTGCTCGCGTAGCTCAGTGGTAGAGCAGCGGTTTTGTAAACCGCTGGTCGTGGGTTCAACTCCCTCCGCGAGCTTTTCACTCCCGACCAGAGTCATACATTAACGAGGGTTCGCGAAGGACGGCGACGGTTCACGGGTAGGTGGCAGAGTGGTCAATTGCACCAGGCTGTAAACCTGGCTCCTAACGGATTCGGGGGTTCAAATCCCTCCCTACCCACTGCCGAAGCGGAATGTAAAATGAAAAAGGTAAAAGTTAAAACGTAAGGGACGAACGGTGCGTTCTCTCGCATTCTCTTCGTTTTACCTTTTACCTTTTTCATTTTACATTCCGGCTTCCGGTTCGCGGGTGTAGCTCAGCGGTAGAGCTCTTGCCTTCCAAGCAAGATGTCGTGGGTTCAAATCCCATCGCCCGCTCTGGTCGGGTAATCGGGCGCGGGGAAAAAGTTCCAAGGAAAGCGCCGCCCGCGGGCGGCGCGCCCCTTCACTTTTGCCCCCAACCTTTTACCTTTGAATGTTGGGTACGCTGCTGTAGCTCAGTTGGTAGAGCACCTCCTTGGTAAGGAGGAGGTCCTGGGTTCGAATCCCAGCAGCAGCTCTCGGATCGAATCGGCGGGGTCGGGCGTTCGGACGCGACTCCTGTGACAAGCACCTGGAACCGTTGAACCGTTGAGGAGTGAGGAGCGATGGCTAAGGAGAATTTCGCGCGGACCAAGCCGCACGTCAACGTCGGCACGATTGGTCACATCGACCACGGCAAGACGACGACGACCGCGGCCATCATGGCCCGCAACGCGCACGTGAACAAGATCAAGGACTTCAAGACCTACGCGGAAATCGCCAAGGGCGGCATCGTCCGCGACGCGAACAAGACCGTGACCATCGCCGTGTCGCACGTCGAGTACGAGTCCAACGACCGCACCTACGCCAGCTCCGCCGCGCTGCCGTACAAGGACCTGCTCGACTTCCCCGGCATGGACGCGATCGACTACTCGCAGACGATCAAGGGCCGCCACTACGCCCACATCGACTGCCCCGGCCACGCCGACTACATCAAGAACATGATCACCGGCGCCGCCCAGATGGACGCCGCCATCCTCGTCGTCGCCGCCGACGACGGCCCCATGCCGCAGACCCGCGAGCACATCCTGCTCGCCAAGCAGGTCGGCGTGCCGAACATGGTCGTGTACCTGAACAAGTGCGACAAGGCCGACCCGGAACTCATCCCGCTCGTCGTGATGGAGCTCCGCGACCTCCTCAACAAGTACGAGTTCAAGGGCGACGACATCCCGATCGTCTACGGCAAGTCGAAGGAGGCGCTCGAGAACGCCACCACCGACAACCCCGGCTCGCTGTCCGTCGACGCCCTCATGTTCGCCCTCGACACGTTCGTGCCGCTGCCGATCCGCGAAGAGGACAAGCCGTTCCTCATGTCGATCGAAGACGTGTTCTCGATCAAGGGTCGCGGCACGGTCGCCACCGGGCGCGTCGAACGCGGCACCGCGAAGGTCGGCGACGAAGTCGAGATCATCGGCCTCCGCAAGGACAGCGTCAGGACGGTCCTCACCGGCATCGAGATGTTCCAGAAGACGCTCGACAAGGCCATCGCCGGCGACAACGTGGGCGCGCTGCTCCGCGGCATCGACCGCGACGGCATCGAGCGCGGCCAGGTGCTCGCCAAGCCCGGCAGCATCACGCCGCACACCAAGTTCGAGGCGAACATCTACGTGCTGTCGAAGGACGAAGGCGGCCGGCACACGCCGTTCTTCACGAAGTACAAGCCGCAGTTCTACTTCCGCACCACGGACGTGACCGGCTCGATCACGCTGCCCGAAGGCGTCGAAATGTGCATGCCCGGCGACAACGTGAAGATCACGGTGGAACTGATGGAAGGCATGCCGGTCGCCATGGACGAAGGCCTCCGCTTCGCCATCCGCGAAGGCGGCAAGACCGTCGGCTCCGGCGTCGTGACGAAGATTCTGGTTTAGTGTTCAGTTTTCAGTGTTCAGTTTTCAGTGAAAACACAGCGAGGGCCGCGACGGTTGCGGTCCTTTCTGGCTGAACACTGAAAACTGAACACCGAAAACTACCTACGAGCGTAGCTCAACGGTAGAGCAACGGTTTCCAAAACCGTCGGTTGGGGGTTCGATTCCCTCCGCTCGTGCTGCCGCGGGTTGGCCGGTCTGACGCACGAAGCCGATACACGCAGTCGATACGCAACCGGCCGCCGAACGGGGAATCCACCCCGTTCAGCGGCCGGTTGGCTCATGTGGAACCACGTAGGAGGTTCCAAGTTCCAAGTTCCAAGTTCCAAATCGAATGCCCAGCCGTGCGGCGGTGGTCTTCGACTTGGAACTTGGAACTGCTGAATGAGGACGGAGCATGGCGACCGCCGTTGAACCCAGTTCCGCACCCAGCACGCCCGGCCAACCGCTGAGCCTGCCGATCGCCAGCCTGCTCGGCGCGGTCTACGTCGCCGCGTCGCTCGCGATCCTGCTGTTCCTGCTGCCGGTGCTGTGGAACGAGCACGTCACCCCCGTTCTCAATAACCGGCTGCTCGACTACCTGCTGCTGATCGCGGCCGAGGTGGTCGCGCTCGGCGCGCTCGGCTGGTTCGGCTTCTCGCTCGCGGGCCGGAGCGCGCCGCGCGGCATGCACGGCGGGATTTTCCTCGTGATCTCCGCCGCGATCACGATCTTCTTCGTCGCCCGCGCGTTCGCCATGAACATCGACGGCGTCGCCGGCCAGGTCGTCAGCGCCGCTGTCGCGATCGGCCTCGCCTACCTCGCGGTCCGGTTCTTCACCGGGAAGACCGGCGACCGCTGGATGGTGCTGATCGAAGAGCAGGGGTGGTTCTCGGCCCACCAGTACAAGCGGTCGCTGGGCGTGAAGGTCCGCCGCATCACGATCCTCGGCATCCTGATCGTCGGCGGGTCCGGCGCGTGGTCGCTCGCGAACAGCGGCATCCTGCCCGACCAGTTGACCCTCGCGATGCCGTTCGGGATCCAGTCGCTGTTCCTGATGAACGGGGCGAAGGTTGCGATCCCCTGGTTGCTCGGCGCCGTGACCCTCGTACTCGCGTTTCGCGCGGTGAACGTGCCCGACTTCGCCGAGTTCCTCGTCGCCACCGAAGCCGAGATGAACAAGGTGTCGTGGTCCACCCGCAAGCGGCTCGCCCAGGACACCGTCGTGGTACTCATCACCACGCTGCTGATGACGCTGTTCCTGCTCGCCGTGGACCTGTTTTGGGGCTGGCTGCTGAGTCGCCAGACGGTCGGGGTGCTTCCGGCCCGCGCGACCAACCAGGACAAGGGCGGGCAGGTTCAAGAACAGAAGTGGTAACGCGGTAACCCGCGAGGCGGCCGTCAGGCCGAACCAACATGACCGAACACGCCACTACCGACGCCGAGACCGACACGACCGGCGAACCGAAGCCCGCCGAGCCGGTTGTGGACGCACACACCCGCGACGCGCCCGAATCGCCCGCGCCGGTCGCGGAGGCGCCCGCCGAACCGGTCGCGGAAACAGCGGCCACGGAACCAGCGGCGGAACCGGAACCGCAATCAGAAGTCGAAGCGGCGCCCGCGGCGCCCGCGGCGCCCGCGGCGCTCACGGGCTACGAGGGCATCGCCGACCCGTTCGCTGCGACCGCGCCCGTTCTGCCGACCGAGGCGGCGCCGACGGAGCCAGAGCAGGAACACGAAGCCCCCAAGGCCGCGAAGAAGCCGCGCAAGGCGAAGGCGCCAACGAACGCCGCCGCGAGCGATGAACCTGTGGGCGCGGCGCCCGTCGATGTCGATCCGGTTGCGGACCCGACCGACGACCCGGTCCCGAGCGCGACGGTGACGCCGCCCGCGGACCCGGCCGACGCGCCGACCCTGACCGCGGAACCGGGTGACGCACCGGGTGACGCACCGGTCGAGGCGAAGCCCGCGAACAAGAAGAAGTGGTACGCGGTCAAGGTCCAGAGCGGGCGCGAGGACACCATCAAGGCCGCGATCCTGCGCAAGGTCGCGATCGAGGGACTCGAAGAGACCTTCGGCCAGATCATGATTCCGTTCGAAGAGGTCATCGAGAAGAAGACGGTGAAGGTCAAGGACAAGAAGACCGGCGAGACGACCTTCCAGGAAAAGAAGGTCGTGCGCAAGAAGAAGAAGTTCCAGGGCTACCTGTTCGCGGAACTGGAGTTCAACGACCGCATCCTGTACCTGTTCCGCGAGACGAGCGGCGTGGGCGACTTCCTGAACCTCCGCGGCACGCCGCCGACCCCGGAGCCGATGTCGGACATCGAGGTGCAGCAGATGCTGACCGGCGAGAAGCCGGGCCGCGAATCGACCGGGAAGAAGGTCAAACTGGATTTCGAGAAGGGCGACCGCGTCCGCATCAAGGAAGGGTCGTTCATCAACCAGGAGGGCGAGATCAAGGAGATCCTCCTCCCGAAGGATCCGACCGACCCGCCGAAGGTCATCGTGGTCGCCACCTTGTGGGGCCGCCCGCTCGACGTGGAACTCGAATACTGGCAGGTGGCGAAGGTGTAGTTTCTTGTGGCACAGGCTTCCAGCCTGTGTTTCCGAAAACAAGATCACAGGTTGGAAGCCTGTGCCACAAGCAGATGTGGCCGACCCGCCGCGCGAACACTACAACAATTAATTCTGTAAAGATCATCCGTTTTTAGGTGCAGCAATGGCGAAGCAGGTGACGGCGCAGGTGAAGCTCCAGTGCCCCGGCGGGTCGGCCACGCCGGCGCCCCCCGTCGGCCCGGCGCTCGGTGCCCACGGCGTGAACATCGGCATGTTCGTGAAACAGTTCAACGACAAGACCAACAAGCCCGAAATGAAGGGGCTGATGCTGCCGGTGGTCATCACCGTGTACTCGGACAAGAGCTTCGAGTTCAAAATCAAAAGCCCGCCGGCGGCGATCCTCCTGAAGCTCGCGGCCAAGATTCCGCACATGAAGAAGCAGGGCAAGGAAGTCATCCCGGCGGACGCGAAGAAGGCCGGCAAGTACAAGGGGTTCTCCGTCACCAAGAAGCAGGTGAAGGACATCGCGGTTCAGAAGCAGGCCGACCTCAACGCCCGCGATGCGGACCACGCCGCCCGCATCATCGAGGGCACCGCCCGCAGCATGGGCATCACTGTCGTCGAAGGCTAGTCGGGCGCCGCTGTCAAGAGAAATCCGCCCGCGAGCGTTGACGACGTTCGTCACGCGTCATAAGTGTTATCTTCTCACTCACCGCTGCGCTCCGGCGCGTCGGGAGGGGCCGTAGTCGCTACCCGCGACGAACCCCGCTATCGAGAGGTCGTTAGAGACATGGCGAAGGATACTGAGAAAGAACCCGCCCCGACCGTGGCCGAAACCGCGGCTGTGGCGACCCCGGCCGCTGCCGGCGCCGCGCCTGCCACCGGTGGGAAGAAGGCGGACACCGCAGAGACGCCGAAGGCCAAGAAGAAGCCGGGCATTCCGCCGCGGCGCGGCAAGAAACTCCGCAACCACCTCAAGAACGTACTCAAGAAGTTGCACGACGGCGGTCCGGTCGGCGTGAAGCAGGCGGTCGCGGAACTCAAGAAACTCAAGCGCGCGAAGTTCGACGAGACGGTCGAAATTCACATCAACCTCGGCATCGACCCCACGCAGTCCGACCAGATGGTGCGCGGTGCGATCCCGCTGCCCCACGGTATCGGCAAGAGCGTCCGGGTCGCGGTGTTCGCGCAGGGCGACAACGTCGCGAAGGCGCTGGCCGCCGGCGCGGACGTGGTCGGCGGTGCGGACCTCGTCGAGAAGATCCAGAAGCAGAACTTCCTGGAGTTCGATGTCGCGCTCGCGGCCCAGGACATGATGGGCATGGTGTCGCGGCTCGGTAAGGTGCTCGGGCCGCGCGGCCTGATGCCGACCCCGAAGGCCGGCACCGTGGTCCCCGCCAGCGGCGACCTCGCCGCGGTGGTGCGCGAGTTCAAGGCCGGTAAGGTCGAATACCGGTCCGACAAGACCGGGCAGATTCACGCGGGCGTCGGCAAACTGAGCTTCGACGAGCAGAAGTTGGTCGAGAACATCAACGCCTTCGTCGAACAGGTGCGCTCCGTCAAGCCGTCGGGCGTGAAGGGTAACTTCATCAACGGCGTGGTGCTGTCGGCCACGATGTCGCCCGGCATCCGCCTCTCGATGTAGTGGGCAGTGAAGAGTGGGCGGGGGCAGTTCCGAAAGACTGCCCGGCTCGCTTGCCCTGCTTTCAACTGATATTACTGCACTGCCCACCGCACACGGAAAACTGGCGAAGACAATGAGCAAGAAGATCAAAGAGCTGGAACTGAACGACCTCCGCAAGACCTTCAAAGGCGTGCGTGACTTCGTTCTGCTGGAACCGCTGAAGCTCGACTCCGCCGCGGACTACACCTTCCGCAAGGTGCTGCGCGAGAAGAAGGTTCGCGTCAAGATGGTCAAGAACAGCTTCGTCAAGAAGGTGTTCGCCGAGAACGGCGTGAAGGTCGATCTGGGTTCCGGCCCGACGCTCCTGTGCTGGGGCGCGGACAGCCCGAAGGCGCTCGGCACCGCGGTGGAGGCGAGCCTCAAGCAGCTTCGGCCTGACCCGAAACTGCCCGCGAAGATCAAGGAAAAGATCGGCATCGCGGACGGCGAGTCGATGTCGCTCGCCGAACTGGCAAAGATTCCCACCCGCCAGGAGGCGATCGGCGGCATCGTCGCGGCGCTGATGGGTCCGGGTGCGGCCATCGCGGGCGCGCTGGCCGGGCCGGGCGCACAACTCGCCAGCATCTTGAAGACCCTCGAGGACCGGACGCCGGGCGCAGGCGCGCCGGCCGAGAGCGCGGCCCCGGCCGCCGAGGCGCCGCCGGTCGCGGGGTGAACCTTGTACCGTGGGCTGCTGTCCGTTGTGATCGCGTCCAGGGTGTTGCCCTGGGCTGAGAAGTGCCAGACGTTCGGCCTGAAAACATAAAGACAACACCCCCCGTGAGGGGTGACACTCCTCAGCCCAGGGCAACGCCCGGGGTCTGCGGGGAATACGAGCCAGCTATTACGCACCCAGCCGGACCGCTTCACCCGGCGCAATTTCCAAAGGAACTTTACCATGCCTTCCGTTGCTGAACTCGGCGAACAACTCGCCGGCCTGACCATCGCTCAGGCGGTCGAACTGAAGAACCTGCTCAAAGACAAGTACGGCATCGAGCCGGCGGCCGGCGCCGCCGCGGCTCCCGTCGCGGCCGCCGGTCCCGTCGCGCCGCCCGTCGAAGTGACGGAGTTCGATGTCGTTCTGGAGAGCTTCACCGACAAGGTGAAGACGATCAAGGTGGTCCGCGAACTGACCGGCCAGGGTCTCGGCGAGGCGAAGGCCACCGTCGAAGGCGCGCCGAAGACCATCAAGCAGAACGTGGACAAGAAGACCGCCGAAGACGTGAAGAAGAAGATCGAAGAAACCGGCGCGAAGGTCACGATCAAGCCGGCCGGCTGAGTGAATCGGCCGGGTCGAGACGCACATTCCGCCTGTAACGGGTGGGCGTTCTGCGCATGATGCAAAAAAATCCCCGGACGGGGTGACTTTTCCGCCCCGTCCGGGTATCATTCGTTGTGGCGGGTTTCCGCCGTCGCTCTGTTACGACCTTACGCGTTCCCGCTCCACTCACTTCTTAATAGGAAGCGGGTAGAGTGGGGCGATTCCGCGTAGCCAGTGGTGAAAATGCACGCAACCCACTTGCTTCCATGTGTCGTACCCTCTCGATTCAACACCATGCCGATGCCTTTTGACATTCCCGGTCTGAACCTGGCGGCACCCGCGCTGGGTCTGTGTCCGGGTGTCGTGTTTTGTGACCCGACGGCCCGCGATTCCCGCGCCGCGGCCACTGCCTCCGCTATTCAATAACGCCCCCTGCTGATCGACGCAAGGCCCGTTGCCAACCGGCAACGGTCGGCCGCGTGCGTCGCGCATTCGTCTCACGTGGCTCAGGAGCTTTCCGATGCCGATTCCGGCCGTACGGATCATCAGCCCAACGG
>CANLGS010000118.1 GCA_947490035.1 Gemmataceae bacterium | reverse complement strand
TGGGCGCGCCGGGCACGTTGCCGGGCACGGTGGCGAACACGAGGCCGTGTTCGTTCTGCACCGCGTCCGCGATGCCGAGCGCGAGCAGTTCGTCGCGCAGCATCGCGCCGAGGACGAGCTGCCCCGGCGAACTCGGGTAGTTGTCCGCGGCGGCTTTCTCGTCCGCTTTGGTGTCGATGCGGACGTAGCGCAGGAATCGCTCTAACAGCGAAGAAGTCGCAAGTCCCATGTCGTAAAGCCCTCAAATTATCAGTCGGAAGCCGACTCTGTCTCTGTCTTCGACTTTACGACTTTCCGACCTGATGACTTGCGACGCCGCGCAGCGGCCAGACCCTTCACGCCGATCTTCGGGCACAGGTCCGCGACCGCGCACGTCTCGCAGCGCGGCTTGCGCGACAGACACACCTTCCGCCCGTGCATGATGAGCCGGTGGCTGAACTCGGTCCACTCGCTTTGCGGCACGATCTCGACGAGCGCGAGTTCGACCTTCACCGCGCCACGGTGGCGGGTGAGGCCGAGGCGGCGCGACAGCCGGCCGACGTGCGTGTCCACCGCGAGGCCGGGCGTCTCGAACGCGGCGCCGACAATCACGTTCGCGGTCTTGCGCCCGACGCCGGGCAGCGTCACGAGGTCGTCCAGCGTCGTGGGAACTTCGCCGCCGAACCGCGATACCAGTTCGACGCACGCCGCGCGGATGTTCTTCGCCTTGCTCTTGTAGAAGCCGCTCGGCTTGATGAGTTGCTCCAACTCGTTGATGTCGCACTCGGCGAAGTCGCGCGAAGTGGGGAAGCGCGCGAACAGCGCCGGCGTGATGGTGTTGATGCGCGCGTCGGTGCATTGCGCCGACAGGACGACCGCGACCACGAGTTGAAGCGGGCCGTCGTAGTTCAGCCCGTCGAACTCCGGGTACAGCGCGGCGAGGCGGGCGTTGATCGGCCCGACGCGCTCGCGCGCGGGCGGCAACTTCGGCGGTGCGATGTCGTCCATGTCACGCGGCCCGGCGGAGTGTGGGTACTGCCGCTTGCGGCTTCGCGAGAGTTGGTTGCATCTGTTCCGCTTCGAGCGGCGTGATGAAGCCTCGCGCGAGCAGCGTATCGGTGTCGGTAGGCGGCACACAGACTGGAAAGTCTGTGCCACAAGGTTCCCACTGCGCGAAGGCGCGGCGTTCCTGTGCGAGGCCGGTTTCGTCCGGTGTGCGGTGCGGCACGCGCGGGCGCTGTTCGAGTTCATCGAGGAAGGTGCGGAGTTCGATCTTCGCGCGGCGCGTGCAGAACGCGCGATCGACGAGGCCGAGATCGCGCGCCTCGCGACCCGAAAGCGTGCGCCCCGATTCGATGAACGCGCGGGCACGCCGACCGAGCAACTTCCGCAAGCGGTTACTTCCGCCGAAGCACGCGACGCGGTCCAGGAAGCCGAGGTGCGTCGTCGGCGTCGCCACGCAGAGCCGGTGATCGCACGCGAGCGCCAACTCGAAGCCGACGCCGAGGCACGGGCCGTCGATGAACGCGACCGTCGTGAACGGCAGCGCGCTCAGGCGCGCGAAAACTCGCTGGCCGTGGTGCGCGAAGCTGGCGCGGTCCGTGACGCGCGAAACATCGGGGTGAAGCCCGGCGCAGAAGCCGAACGGCTTCGCGGACCGCACCACCAACGTGTTGATGAAGACGTTGCTTTCGACGGCCGTGAGTGCGGCATCGAGTTCGCCGAGGCGCGGCGCGTCGAGGGCGTTGACCGGGTCGCCGGGGAACGCGAGCCAGAGCGTCGCAACGCCGTACTCGGCCGTGGCGCGCACGTGTGCGGACTCGAAGAGCATTCGGGAATGTTCGCGGGTTGAAGAGGAGAAATCAACCCGAACTTGAGTGTAGTCATCACGCTCCGCGTGATGTCGCCGCGCAGCGGCGTGCGTTCGTCTTCGCCCCTCACAAGACGGTTCGCTGCGCGAACACATCACGCGGAGCGTGATGACTACACTCAACACAATTCCTCGATCGGTTTGCCGCTGGGCAACACCTGAATGGGTCGGCCGTTGTTCAGGTACGACGCTTCGGTGTCCACGCCGAGGTGTCGGTAGATGGTCGCGAGTACGTCCTGCGGCGACTTCGGGTTGGCCTTCGGGAACGCGCCGTTGCTGTCCGACTCGCCCACCACGCGGCCGCCCTTCACCGGGCCGCCCGCGAGCGCCGCGCTGAACACGTTCGGGTAGTGGTCGCGGCCCGCGTTGTTGTTCACCTTCGGCGTGCGCCCGAACTCACCCCACGCGACAACGAGCGTCGATTCGAGCAGGCCGCGGGTTTCGAGGTCTTCGATGAGTGCGGTGTACGCGCGGTCCCAGCGAGGCAGGAAGCCGAGCTTCAGCGACTCGAAGCCCTTCACGTGCGTGTCCCACCACCGCAGGTCCACCGTGACGATTCGCGTCCCGGCTTCGACCAAGCGGCGAGCAAGCAACATGCGCTGCGCCCAGTTCGGGGCGCCGCACCGGTCTGCGGCCTTCGGGTCGAACGCCGGCATGTGGCCGTAACGCTCGCGAACCTTCGACGGCTCCTTATCGAGATCAAACGCATCGCGTGCGGCGGGCGACGTGAGGATATCCCACGCCCGCATCTGGAACTTGTCGGCCGCGTCCATCTGCCCGGTTTTGTCCGCGTCGCGGCGGAGCGTGTCGAACTTCTTGAGCAAGCCCTTGCGGTCGTCCACCTGATCGTAGGTGACGCCTTCCGCGAGGTTGAAGTTCGGCAACTTGAACGGGCCGGGGTTCGCGGGGTCGGCGCCGGTCTCGAACGGCTTGTGCGCGACGCCCAGATAGGCGCTGCCGGCGCCCGGCAGCATGCGCGGGATCATCACGTAGGGCGGCATCGTGGTCGAGAGGTGACCGAGTTGCTTCGACACGACCGAGCCGAGGGACGGGTGAATGTTTTGGTCCGGGTTCGGGCCGGAGTTGTAACCCGTGAAGCAAATCTGGTCGCCGGCGCTGTGCCCGGCGTCGTGGTGGTGCAGGCTGCGGACGATGGACCACTTGTCCATCATCTTCGCGGACATCGGCAGCATGTCCGACAGGCGGATGCCGGTCACGTTCGTGTCGATGACGCCGAACTCGCCCTTCACTTCGACCGGCGCGTCCGGCTTCGGATCCCACATGTCGTGGTGGCTCGGCCCGCCGCGCATCCACAGCAGGATGACGTTGTTGATGTTGGTCTGCGAGGTGGGGATTATGTCCTTCGCGCGTGCTTCGGCGCGGAACAACCCGTCGAGCGACAGGGCGCCCGTGGCGAGCGCCCCGGCTTTCACGAACGCGCGGCGGTCCGGCTGGCGGAGCGTGCGGCGGAACTCGTCGCAACCGATTCGATCGGCGGGCATAAGGAGGCCCAGGCAGGAATAAGGCGAACGGCAGGTGATGGCAGGTCCGACGCTCTCTAAGGTATCATCGGGTTCTTCGCGCCGCCAGTTCCATTTGAAATGGCACGACCGCACGGTCACAGGGCTTCCGCCCTGTGCTACGAACGGCGACCCCTCCGGGGTGCAAAGACAAATACACCGATGCTGTGCCTTCCGCCCCGGAGGGGCCGGCGTCTGTAGCACAGGGCGGAAGCCCTGTGAACCTTAAGGAGCCGCCTCATGGCTGAACGTACCCTGCTCACGAAGCGCCCGAGTTGGGCCGCGCTGCAAGCGCACTACCAGACGGCACAGAAGTCGCACCTGCGCGACCTGTTCGCCAGCGACCCCGGTCGAGGCACCAAGATGACCGCCGAAGGCGTGGGCATCTTCCTCGATTACTCGAAGAACCGCGTCACCGACGAAACGCTGAAGTTGCTCTTCGCTCTTGCGAACGAGTGCGACCTGAAGGGCCGCATCACCGCGATGTTCGGCGGCGAGAAGATCAACATCACCGAGGGCCGGGCGGTGCTGCACACGGCGCTCCGCGCGCCGAAGGGTTCGACGGTCGTCGTGGACGGTAAGAACGTCGTGCCGGAGGTTCACGAAGTCCTCGACGCGATGTACGCGTTCGCGGACAAGATTCGCGGCGGCGAGTGGAAGGGCTTCACCGGCAAGCCGATCAAGAACGTCGTGAACATCGGCATCGGCGGGTCGGACCTCGGCCCGGTGATGGCGAACGAAGCGCTACGCTTTTATGCGAAGCGCGAACTGAACTTCCGGTTCCTGTCGAACGTGGACGGCACCGACTTCGCCGAGACCGTGCGCGACCTCGACCCGGCCGAAACGCTGTTCATCGTCTGCTCGAAGACGTTCACCACGCAGGAGACGATGACCAACGCGGAGAGCGCGCGGAACTGGTCGCTTGCCACCCTGAAGGACAAAGCGAGCGTCGCGAAGCACTTCGCCGCGGTCAGCACGAACGCGGCGAAGGTGAAAGAGTTCGGCATCGACACGGCGAACATGTTCGGCTTCTGGGACTGGGTCGGCGGGCGCTACTCGATGGACTCCGCGGTCGGCCTCGCGACGGTTCTCGCCATCGGCCCGACGAACTTCCGCGACCTGCTCGCGGGCTTCCACGCGATGGACGAACACTTCAAGACGACGCCATTCGAGAAGAACCTGCCCGCGATCATGGGCCTGCTGAGCGTGTGGTACGGCAGCTTCTTCGAGGCGGAAACGGTCGCAGTGCTGCCCTACGACCAGTACCTGAAGCGGTTCCCGGCGTACCTGCAACAGCTCACGATGGAGAGCAACGGGAAGCAAGTTACGCTGGGCGGCGCGGAGGTCGATTACCAGACCGGCAGCGTGTACTGGGGCGAACCCGGCACGAACGGCCAGCACAGCTTCTACCAGTTGATTCACCAGGGCACGAAGATCATCCCGTGCGACTTCATCGCGTTCTGCCAGTCGCTGAACCCGGTCGGTCGGCACCACGACCTGCTGATGGCGAACGTGTTCGCGCAGGCGGAGGCGCTCGCGTTCGGCAAGACCGCCCAACAAGTGAAAGCCGACGGCGTGGAAGACTGGCTGGTGCCGCACAAGACGTTCCCCGGCAACCGGCCGTCGAACGTGCTGATGGTGGACAAGCTCACGCCGTTCGCGCTGGGCGCGCTGGTGGGGCTGTACGAACACGTGGTGTTCACGCAGGGCGTGGTGTGGGACATCGGCTCGTTCGACCAGTGGGGCGTGGAGTTGGGCAAGGCGCTGGCGTCGAAGATCGTGCCCGAACTGGAAGCCGCGACCGAACCGGAGTTGAAGCACGACACGTCCACGAACGCGCTCATCGCGCGGTATCGGAAGGGGAAGAAGAAGTAAAAGGCAGAAGAGGAAGAGCCGCAGATGACGCAGAGGGACGCAGATCAAAGACCAGGAGCAGAATTGTTTTCAGAACAAACTCTCTTCTTGGTCTTGATCTGCGTCCCTCTGCGTCATCTGCGGCTCTTCCTCTTCTGCCTTCAGCCAACTTGCCCTTGATTCCCCCTCCGCGAATCGGACACAATCCCCGTCGCTTCGGATTCCGGGTCACGGACTTTGACCCGCGATCGCCCGGTTCGCACGGGGACACGGATGTCGTCTGTTAGCTTCACACCCTCGACTTCTCCTGCGCCCGCGCTGGCCCCCGCCGCGTCGCGGGTTGGCATCTGGCAAGGCGCCGCCATCGCCGCCGTCCTCGGCTGGGCGTACCTGCCCATGCTCCGCGTGTTCGCGGACAAGTGGCTCAACGACCCGCAATACTCGCACGGTCTGCTCGTGCCGTTCTTCTCCGCGTTCCTTATGTGGCGCGCGTGGAAATCGGAATCGCTCGTCCTCAAACCGCTCCCGATCCTGGGTTGCGGGCTACTCGTTAGCATCCTCGCCATGCGCGCTGTCGCGGGCGCGATCCTGTTCCAACAGCTCGACGCGGCCTCGCTGCTGCTCGCGCTCGTCGCGGTCAGCCTCGCCGTCGGCGGGTTGCCGCTGTTGAAGCTCACCGGGCCGGCGATCGCGTTCCTCGTGTTCATGATCCCGCTGCCCTACGAACTCGAACGCAACGTCGGCGCGCCGCTCAAGACCGCCGCGACCGTCAGCAGCACGTTCCTCCTGCAAACGCTCGGCCTGCCGGCCATCCGCGACGGCAACCTCATCCTCATCGACGACGTGCGCCTCGGCGTGGTGGACGCATGCAGCGGGCTGAAGATGATGGTGACGTTCGCCGCGTTCTCGGTCGGTGCGGTGCTGATGATGCAGCGCAGCAAGTTCGAGAAGATGATGGTGCTGCTCGGCATCATCCCCATTGCGGTGCTAACGAACGTCCTGCGCATCACCGCGACCGGCGTGAGCTTCGCCAACATCACCGACGAGGGTACGCGCAAGTTCCTCCACGACGCCTACGGCTACGCGATGATGCTCATCGGCTTGGGGCTGCTCGCGGTCGAACTGTGGGTGCTGAAGAAACTTGTGATCGATACTGAGAGCGGCGCTGCGGAACCGCGCCTTTGATTTCTTTCTTGTGGCACCGGTCTCCAGACCGGTGTGCCACTTCACCGGTCTGGAGACCGGTGCCACGAGAGTGCAGACGTACCCGCCACGTCACCTGAATGGATTCGGGGACCGCCATGACCGGACCGACCTTCGCCACGAACGCCGCACCTACCTCGGTCCCCGCCGCGCCGCCGCGTGCGCCGCGTGCGCCGCGGGCCGTCGCGAAACCCGGCGAGAAGCCGGACGACGGCGCCGGGATGCGCGTCTTCATCTACCTCCGCCTCCACTGGCTCATGATCCTCTTCTGCGGCACGCTGCTCGGCGGCGCCGGCGCGCTCGCCGCGTGGGAACTGCTTGCCAGCAAGTACGAATCCTACGGGATGCTTCAGGTGTCGTCGGTGCCGACCACGCTCGCCAACCAGAACAACCCGCAGCAGGCGCGCACCGACTTCGTCACCTACCTGAAGACGCTGTCCACGCTCGTGAAGTCCGAGTTCGTGCTGAACGCGGCCCTCCGCGACATGAAAGACTTGCCCACCATCAAGGCGCAAAAAGACCCCATCAAGTACCTCGACGAGGAACTGATGGTGTCGTGGCAGGACGGGTCCGAAGTGATTCGGATCACGTTCCGCGGGCACGAGCCGGCCGACGCGAAGAAGATCGTGGACGCGGTGCAGAAGGCGTTCATCGAGCAGGTGGTGGAGCGCAAAGCACACGAGATGCGCGACTTCCTGGTAAAGGTCGAAGAATCGCAGATCAAGATCAAGAACATCCTCTTGGCCCAGTCCACGAAGCCGCCCGCGGGCGCGCCGGGTGTCGTGACTCCCATCGCGGGCGGCGGGGCGGTAGCACCGGCCGCGCCGGGTGCGCTGCCGCCGATTCCGGGGATGCTCCCGCAGGATGTCATCAACAAAGCCAACCCCGGCATTCTGATTAACGAGATCGTGACGCGGCGGCGCGAGGTCGAACTGTTACCGCTCAGCATCAGCGACGCCAAGCGCCGCGAGGGCGTGCTGAAGGAGAAACTGGAGTTCATCCAGAAGGGGCCGGTGCCGAAGCTCGTCAAGGACATGATCGACAAGGAGCAGGAAGTGGTCAGTGCCAAGAACCGATCGAACGATTCCCACCGGGAGTGGAAGATTCGCGAGGCGAACGGCGACCCGAACGCGCCGGCGGTGCTGGACCTCAAGGCCAGGTACGAGGCGGACGAGAAGCGGTGGGAAGACCTGCGGGCCGAGAAACTCAAGACCTACGAGGGCGCCCGCCGGTTGGAAGAGGCGAAGAAGGTAGCCGCGGAACTCGAAGAGGTTATCCGCACCGTCCAGCGCTACGAGGAGCAGTTCGGCAAGGCGAAGGAGTCGCTGACGCGCCTGGAAAAGCAGTTGATGGAACTGCCCCCGGCTGAGAAAGGCCCCAACGGGCCCCCGGTGAAGTTCGAGTACCTGCCCGAAGACAGCGTGGTCCAAACCATCGACAGCGTGTACCGTCGGCTGGTGCTTCAGCGGGAGTTGCTCAAACTGGAAGTGGAGTCGCCGCCGCGGGTGTCGATCCTGCAACCCGGTTCGGCGCCGACGCAGAAGGACACGAAGAAGCAGGTGATGGGCACCGCGCTCGCCGGCGTCATGGGGTTCGTGCTGATGGCGCTGGGCGTGATCGGGTTCGAGACGGTGTCGCGGCGGGTGAGTTCGCTGGCGGACGTGAAGTCGGCCGTACCGGTGCCGGTGGTGGGCGTGATCCCGTGCGTGGCCGGCGACGCCACCGCCGCCAACAGCGGCAGCCGCGACCCGGTCAGGCGCGCCGCCGCGAACGAGGCCATCGACAAACTCCGCGCCTACGTCTCGCAGACGTGGCTCGCCCGCGGCGCGACGACGATCGCGGTGACCAGTCCGATCGCGGACGAGGGCAAGGCGTTCGCCGCGTTCGGTCTCGCGAGCAGCCTCGCGCAAGCCGGCTACAAGACGCTGCTGGTTGACTTCGACCTGCGCGAACCGGCGCTGCACAACTACGCGGGCGTGCCGAACCTTGCCGGCGTGTGCGAACTGCTCCGCGCGGAAACCGACATGCGGTCGGTGGTGCAGTTCCTGCCGAGCGGGCTTCACCTGCTGCCGGCCGGGAAGTGGTCCGACGAGGCCCGCAAGGCCGCGACCGGCGAGAAGCTCGAAGCCGTCCTCGCCAAGATGAAAGAGCCTTACGACTGCGTCGTGATCCACGGCCACGCGCTGCTGACCGTGGCGGAGTCGGTCGAGGTCGCGCGGCGGTGCGAGGTGGTGTTGGTGTGTGCCCGCTACCGCGAGACGGCGACGCCCTTGCTGAAGCGCGCCGCCGAGCGCGTCGCGAC
>CANLGS010000117.1 GCA_947490035.1 Gemmataceae bacterium | reverse complement strand
AGAGGGTGAGTCAACATCCCTGGTGAAAACAACTTATAGCAATCGCTCGCGATGTTGTAAGGGGTGCAGATGCGCACCTACATCCCCATCGGCCAGACCGGGAAAGGTCTCGGCACCGGTCACGTTTAGGCAAAGCCGTTCATCATGGCTATTGCAAAGAAAGCATTCTCGCAGAGATCGCTAAGTGTAAAGTCCTTTGTTGTTTGTGTCATCGGATTCTCCATTGGGAAGAAAAACAGTTAACATGCACCAGATACTCGCCCTTGTTCGTGTGCTGTCAGCACCGTCACGGAAACAAGAAATGATCCCGCACACTCAAGCGTTCGGCGTGTACCATTGGGACACGTTCGACAACGAAACCTTTCTGGTGGGCGAGGCCGATACGCTGGCGGACGCCCAACAGATCGTCAAGAACAAATACCACGGTCGTATTGGTTCTGACGGAGCCGATAAAGTCGATATTGTTGACCGTGACGGCAATATCGTTGAACAGGTGAGTGTACGGTGAACCAACATCGAGCCTTGAAGCAATACTTCGACGCCAAGAACAGCAAGAAGCCCAGGGTGGAAGTCAGTCGGGAAGAGTTCATCCGACGACTCGTGGCCCAGTGTATCACGACGGCTTCGACCGGTCATCTGCCCCTTTTGCAAGCGTCAAACGCGGATCATTTCGCGCGAACGAACCTTTGACCTCCGCTCGCTACTTCGGTACAGTTGGGCGACACTTCCGGAGGTGCCCGATGTCCCGTCTATTCGCGTTCGCGGTGGTTGTGGTGTTCGTCGCGTCGGTCGCGGCCGACGACAAAGGGTTGACCGACAAGCACGTCAAACTGCGGGCCGAGGTGAAACTCGGCACCAAGCAAGCCGGCGGGTTGCTCCGCGACGGCGCGACGCTCGCCGCGGGGCGCACGTTCCGGGTCAAGTCGGACGACGGCATGTTCCTCGAACTGGTCGGCGAGACCGGGTTCATCTACAAGAACGAGGCCGAACTGTTCGTCGGCCGCGAGATGCCCAAGAAGAACGACCCGGCGCCGAAGGTTGACCCCAAAGACCTGTGGCCCGAAGGCACGCGGGTGATGGGCAAGCGGAGCAACAACCAGATCCAGTTCGGCGACCGCGACGCCGACGACAAGGCGACGTACTACGAGCTGTCCGGGCTGGCGCTGACCGTGCGCAAGGACAACGGCGACGGCTGGGTGCGCGTCCGCGACCGGTCCCGCGAGGGGTGGGTGAGCAAGGACGACCTGGTCAACAAAGAGGACGCGCTGGCGCACTTCGACAAGATGGTGAAGGCCAACCCGCGGGACAACTGGGCGCTGTTCATGCGCGCCGCGAGTTACCAGGAACGCGGCAAGTTCGACGCCGCGGTGGAGGACTACACCGAGTACCTCAAGCTCAACCCGAACGACCGCGCGGCGTTCAACAACCGCGGCAACGCGTGGATGAGCAAGAAGGAGTTCGACAAGGCCGTCGCCGACTACACCGACGCCATCAAGATCGACCCCACATTCGCCCTGGCCTACGGCAACCGCGGCAACGCGCGGCTGCACGCGAAGGAGTACGAGAAGGCGGTTGACGACTGCGACAAGGCGACCGAGTTGGACCCCAGGTACGCCGCCGCGTTCGGGTACAAGGCGCGGGCGCTCTCGAAACTCGGCAAGTACGACGACGCGGGCAAGAGCTACGAGACGGCCGCGAAACTTGAGCCGACGACCCCGCGATACAACTCGTATGCGTGGTTCCTGGCGACCTGCCCGGACGAGAAGTGTCGCGACGGCAAGAAGGCGGTGGAACTCTCGCAGAAGGGCATCGCGCTGGCCGGCAAGGTGGTGAGTTGGGTGTACCGCGACACGCTGGCCGCGGCGCACGCCGAAGCGGGCGACTTCGAGAAGGCGGTCGCCGAGCAGGAGAAGGCGCTGGAGGACAAGACGATTGTCGAGGCCGAGCGCAAGAAGATGGAGGCGCGGCTGGAACTGTACAAGGCGAAGAAGCCCTACCGCGACGACGAGTGAGTCGCCTGTTCGCGAAGTCGCAAGCGGCCAAACGTGCTGCTCGCGGCTTCGCGGGCGCAGTTTCAGACGAGCGATCAGTTCAGGAACTCGGTTCGGGTGTTGCACGTTCCGCCGCGGACCGAATACAATCTACACAACCTTCCCGCCGCCCACCCGCCTTCGCTCCGCAACGGAGTCCAGCCCGATGCTCACCGTTTACGGTAACCGCGCCCGCTACTGCGACGGCCTCTCGCGCCGGTCGTTCCTCAAGGTCGGCGCGCTCGGCGTCGGCGGCCTCACGCTGCCGCAACTCATGCGCGCGGAGGCCGCGAGTGGCAAGAAGTCGCACAAGTCGGTCATCATGGTGTACCTGTCGGGCGGCATGGCGCACCAGGACACGTTCGACCTGAAGCCCAACGGCCCGGCCGAACTCAAGGGCGAGTTCAAGCCGATCAGCACCAACGTCACCGGCATCCAGTTCGGCGAGCACTTGCCGAAGCTCGCGAAGTGCGCCGACAAGCTCACCGTCATCCGCTCGCTGGTCGGGCAGCGCGACGAACACAGCTCGTGGCAGAGCATGACCGCCACGACGATGGACGTGGCGAAGCGCGAGAACAAGCCGCACTTCGGCAGCGTCGTCGCGCGGATGCAGGGTCAGACCGATCCGACCGTGCCGGCGTTCGTCGATCTGTCGCCGACGATGCAGCACAAGCCGTACAACTCGCCCGGCCCCGCGACCCTCGGCCGCAGCGCCGCACCCGCGAAGGTCGATGGCGACGAACTCGCGGTGATGAAGAACCTGAGCGTCACGCCCGCGGAACTCAACGACCGCCGCGCGCTGCTCGAAAAGATGGACGCGTTCCGCAAGAGCGCGGGCCGGACGAACGCGATCAGCGCCGACACGTTCCACGACCGCGCGTTCGACGTACTCACGTCCAGCAAGTTGGTCGAAGCACTCGACGTGACGAAGGAACCGGAGCGCACGCGCAACCGCTACGGCAAGGGTTCGCCCAAACACTTGGGCGACGGCGCCCCGCAGTGGAACGACCAACTGCTGATGGCGCGCCGGCTGGTCGAAGCCGGTTGCCGCGTGGTCACGGTCGCCTACGGCTTCTGGGACACGCACGGTGGCAACTTCAAGTACCTGAAGGACCAACTGCCGCTGTTCGACACCGGCGTGTCGGCGCTGGTCGAAGACATCTACGCTCGCGGGTTGGAGAACGACGTGACGGTGTGCGTGTGGGGCGAGTTCGGCCGCACCCCGAAGATCAACAAGGACGCCGGCCGCGACCACTGGGCGCGCGTGAACTTCGCGCTCCTTTCCGGCGGCGGGATGAAGACCGGTCAAGTGATCGGCAGTACGGACAGCGCCGCGGGCGAAGCGAAGGACGAGCCGGTTCCCTACGCGAACGTGCTGGCGTCGGTGTACAAGAACCTCGGTCTCGACCCGCACGCGATGGTGTACGACGTGTCGAACCGCCCGAACCCGATCCTGCCCGGCGGCGTGCTGCCGATCGACAAGCTGTATTGAGGGCCACCCGATGACGCGCCCCGTTGTCCTCTCGCTCGCGCTGCGCGGCCGCGCTGGTCGGGGCGGCTCCGATCCCGCCGGAGGCGAAGGTGCGCCAGCGGTACGGCGCGTGGCTCGACCCGGACAAGGACTCCACGCTCGAAATCCTCAAGAGCGAAGCGATCAAGGTCGGGGTGCCGGGCACGCCGCACTCGATGCGGGAAGGTCTCGGCAAGTGGAACTCCCCGCGCATGTGGCAGAACGTGACCGGAGACTTCGTGGCGACGGTTCGCGTCGCGTTCCCGATCCCCGGTCCCGGTACGGCGTACACCGAGACGAACCGCCACGCGGTCCACGCCACCGGGTTGATCGTGTGGGCGTCCGACGACGACCACCTGCGCCTCGTCCGCCAGGCGCACACGTCCGACAAGGGGCCGGAAGAACAGTACTCGCAGTACCTGCCCCACCTCGGCGGCAAGGGCGGGAAGATCCACTCCTACGTTCCGAGTTCCGAGCGCCCGCCGGCGTCGGCGCGATTGCGCCTGGAGCGCACCGGCGGCAAGGTGACGTGCCTCGTGACCCGCGACGGGGTGGACGAGGATTACAAGTTCGGTGCCGTCGAAGTCGGCTGGGGCGAGACGGTGAAGGTCGGCGTGGTCGCGGAAAACGGCTACCCCGCCCCGTTCGAGGCGACGTTCGACGAGTACACGGTGACGGTGCCGAACAAGTAGAGGCAGCGTCCGCGGCGTGGTAAGATGGACTCCGACCCTAACCGGAGGACCGAACATGATTGCACGAATGCCGCCGGATCACCCGCTGTGGCCGACCGAGTTTCCCGAACAGTTGAACGCGATGCGCGCCGAAATGGAGGCGTATTATCGCGCACTGCCGCGCCTGCTCGAAGACGGCGAAGGGGGCCGCTACGCGGTGGTGAAGGGCGACACCGTTTACGGCGCCTGGGACACGTACCGCGACGCCCGGCAGCGCGGGGGCGAACTGTTCGGGATGGAGCAGTTCATGGTGCAGGTGGTCGATGCGCGATTCCTGATCGGCTACGGGAAGTGGTTTGGCTTGGCGTCCGAAAAGGCGAATGCGGGGGCCGCCTGATGCCGATCCTCGCAATCCCGTTCACGCCCGGTGGTGGCGTGCGTGTTCAGGTTCAGATCACACTCGGTCGTCCGGAAGTCCTCCGCCGACGCCAAGCAGGATTGGCAATTCCGCAACCACTCTCCATCGTCGCACTGCTCGACACGGGCGCGGAGCGGACCTGTGTCGATCCGTCGGTCGTCACCCGTTTGAGGCTGCCGCCATCGCAGCCGGGGTTCATCCTCGCGCCCGGTGCGACCGGTGGTTCTCCAGTGTTCGGTGGATCGTCACTCACTTTCTCTTACGAAGCCGGGTTGGTGATCCTCCACCCAATCATCAAACCGCCGTCGAACCTGATCGTTCACGAACTGGAAGTCGATGAACTTCCGCTCCTCGCGTTCGGCATCGAAGCCGTGATCGGGCGCGACGTAATCGCGTCGTGCGTCCTCGTGTACGACGGCCCCTCCGCTTCCGCCACACTCGCGTACTGACTCCTCGAGACTTCCCTCATGCTCCGCGCCGCCGTTCTCGTCGCGCTCGTTTCCGCCGCCGGTGTGGTCGCGGCGCCGGTGCCGCCGCCGTCCGAGAAGGAACTGCTCGCGAAACTGTGGGGCCAAACCGAGGGCCAGGGCGACTTCGAGTTGAACGGCCAGCAGCTCACGATGCGCTCGACCATCGGCCGCCCGAACCGCGACTTCGCGTGGGGGCAGCGGCCGTCCGTGCCGCGCACCAAGCATACCGTCAGCGGCGACTTCGAGGTCACGGTCTGCGTCCTCGACGCGTCCGCACCGAACAAGGACGCGAAGGCCGACGCCGGGGCCGCCGAGACGAACGCCGGGCTGTACATTCAGGGCGACGCGTCCATCTTCCGGTACTCGCTGGGCCAGTCGTACCAGCGGTTCCCCGGCGCCGCCAATCAGAACCTCCAGCGCCAGTTGCGGATCGAGGCGGCGTACCCGCGCGGCGGCGCGGGCGGGTCGTCCGGGGTGCCCGAGAACGGCAAATCGACCTACCTGCGGTTGATCCGCAAGGACAAGGAAATCTCGATGTCGCACAGCGCCGACGGGAAGAAGTGGTCGGCCCCGAGCAACCCGTTCAAGAACATCGACATGGCCTTCCCCGACGAGGTCGCGGTCGGCGTGTTCTTCTCGCACTCCACCCACCAGTTCGCGCACGCCACGTTCGACGGGTTCGCGGTCGCCAAGCCGAAGTGACCCGCCGCGCCGCACACCGACCTTCTATCAGGGCTTCGCTCATGCTCCGCGCTACTACGCTCGTCGCGCTCGTTTCCGCTGCGCTGGTCGTTGCCGCGCCGGTGCCGCCGCCGTCCGAGAAGGAGGTCGTCGCGAAGCTGTGGGGCAAGACCGACGGCGCCGGCGAGTTCGAGTTGAACGGCAAGCAGCTCACGATGCGCACGGTCGGCCAACCGGCCCGCGGGTACATCCACGGCAAGGGTATGAACATGCCGCGCACGGCGCGCGCCGTGACCGGCGACTTCGAGGCGACCGTGACGGTGACCGACGCGGCCGCGCCGAACCCGAAGAACAAGCACGAGGACGCGTGGCCCGGCACGCGCGCCGGGCTGACCGTCGCCGGCGGCGGGTACTGCGTCGAACTGCACCTGTACCAGTTCCACCAGAAGCTTAACGGCGCGGTGCAGGACGATCTGAAGCGCGTGGTGTGGATCGACACGTGGTTCCCCGGCGGCGGCGCGGGCAGCACGCTGGCGCAGGTGCCCGCCGGCAAGTCCACCCACCTGCGCGTGACGCGCAAGGACAAGACGGTTAGCGTGTCGTACAGCTTCGACGGGAAGCAGTGGTCGGCGCCGTACACGCCGCGGCAGGGGCTGGACTTCTCGGACGAGGTGACGGTGGGCGTGTTCTTCGCGCACTCCACGCACCAGATCGCCGCCGCCACGTTCGAGGCGCTGTCGGTCGAGAAGCCGAAGGAACAGAAAGAGCCGAAGTGACACCGCGGGAGGTCAGCTCGCGGTTTGCGCGCCGAGATTGTCGGCAGTCTGTCATATCGTTGCAATTCGTTGTGCCGAGCCCACTTGGCGAGATGGCGTTTTTCTGGTGCCTCGTCGCATGAAGAGCGATATTTGCGAGGCAATCCGAGCAGTTTCGAGCGTTTTCAGTGGCATTTGAGCGATCCACACGCAAACCGCGAATTGACCTCCGAGGCCGAAGCCCGCGCGTGTCCACCCACCTGTTTTGACGGTCCGAGAGCTTTGGAAGAGAAGGAGAAGGGAGAAAAGACAGAGCCACGGTGTTCCCGTCTTTTCTTCCCTTCTCCCCTTCACTTCCGAAACTGGCCCGAGGGAGCCGGGTGCTATTTCAGATCGAACGGTTCGAGTTGGTTCTCGCCGGGTTTGACGGTGACGACGATCTTGGAGGCGTCCTTGTCCGAGTAGGCGCCGCTTAGTCGGTCCAGCGTGTCGGGTGGTCCCGTCGAGATCACGCCCTTCTTGGCCGGCACCGTTTCGGAGCAGATGATCGTGATGATGTACTCGCCCGCCGGCGCGCCTTCCTTGTCTCCGGTCATCAGGGAAAACGTGCCGTCTTCCTTGGTGAACCCAATCGAAGGGATCGTGTTCACATCCACCTTTTCCTTCGAGTGGAACGTGACCAGCGCGCCAGCGAGCGGTTGGCCCTTGTGAACGACCTTCCCCCGCACTGGGTTGAGCGCGGCGGGCGAGGAACACGAGAGACTGATGAAGCCCACGATCGCGATGAGCGACCCGACTCCGAGCAAACGAAAACGCAGGAAATGCATGACCAATCCGTGAACGCGAGTTTAAGGTTCGTCTGAAGAAAACAGGACCGGTTCACGTGAACCGGTCTCCGACTTCCGTACTCAGTTGTCCGTGACGACCTCGCCACCGTTTCGGCTGGCGAGCGCCGCGATGACGCCAGGCGCCGCAGCATCCTTCAAGAACAGCACGGACCCGTCTCCGCGAAGCGTCATGACACCGCTCGTGTGGAAGGAGTACATCTGGCTTTCGTTGCTGGAATTGACCGCGTTGCAGGTGCTGTCGACGGTACGCGAAGTGCCGGTGCTGTAGTCGATGCCGCGAATCAAGATCGCGGTGTTGTAGTCGGCCCAGGCGCCGTTGAGATTCCAGCCGAGCTGACCTGGACCGTTGGGCGCGATCGGTTTCCCCTTCCAGTAAATCTGATGGCGCCCGGCGTCCTCAGCGAACGCAATCGTGTTCGACAGGCCGTCCGTCACGTCGGTGAACCTGATCTTCCCGGCCGTCAGCGTCCCGTTCGTCATCGTGCCTTTGATCCCGAACACGCCACCGTTGTCGTTTGCGGGGGGAACGGGGCTGGTGGTCGCGCACGCATTGCGGAAGTTGACGTGGTAACCGCGGACGGCCGCGTAGTCCGTTACGCCGAGGACCATGGCTCCCGCGTTCGGAAGCCCCAGCGAGACGAAATACGGGCCGTAGTCGAGCGTCCGGGTCGGGGCCGACGGGCATTCAAAGATTTTCACGCGCGACGACCCGGATTGGTTCGAGCCCCAAGGAGGAGGTACGTTCCGGGGATCGGCGACTGAGAGATCGAGTTTGGTGCCCGTCGCGGCCTGGATAAGGGAACCTTGCTCAACATGCGGAAGGAGAAGGCTCAGCGACCCGTGACCCTGAGTTTGAGCGCCCCACGCGTTGCCCGTTGGGGCTGGATTGAAATCGTAAGCCCACGGCGGGAGACCGTCGGTCTGGTCGTGGTAACCGTGCATCGCCAGCCCGATTTGCTTCAGGTTGTTGGAGCACTTCATGCGCGAGGCGGCCTCGCGCACCTTCTGCACGGCGGGCAACAACAGCCCGATGAGAATCGCGATGATCGCGATGACGACGAGCAGTTCGATCAGCGTGAACCCGCGCCACCGGTGTGTGGCGGAGCGAAGAACGAGGCGACGCATGGAGCCTCCCGCGGTGGAGAGCCGCAGAACGATGTGGGAAAGGAATAGGTGCGAGCGGATGTTAGCATCCCCCGGCGCGGGCGCCGCGTCAAGACCTTCCAACCGCGATGTCAGGCCCCAATAGAAATGTCCTCAGTTTGTCCCCAATAGAAATGTCCGCTTTCCTGGGGTCTTCACTTGAGCCCTTTGAACGGTTTCCGCCACGGATGATTTTCGTCTGGGCGTGTCCGTTGTTCGGTGCTCTTGGCGGATTT
>CANLGS010000116.1 GCA_947490035.1 Gemmataceae bacterium | reverse complement strand
TGCTTTCCCTTGAACACGTCGCGCAGGATGCTCAGCACCTGCTTGCCGCCGGCGATCACCTGCTCGCCGAGTTTGTCGTACTTCCCGGCGCCGGCTTCCAGGTCGAACGCCTTCAGCACCGCGGCGCCGCGGGCGCTGTCGAGGTGCGACACGAGCGCGGGGATGACGCCCTCGGTGATGCCGAACCGCTCGCCCTCGCGCCCGCACACCGGCACCACGTCCGTCGCGCGGTCGCCCATCTGCTCCTTCACCACGCCCACGCACTCGCGGATGTTCAGCTCCTTCGGGCGCGTGCCTTTCTGCCAGTCGTAGGGCGGCGTCCACTCGGCCTTCGGGCTGAGCAGGTCGATGTGCGAAACGACCACCACCACCGGCGGCATCTTCAGGTGCGGCTTCTCCGCGAACCACGCCCGCAAGCGGTCGAGCAAGTCGAGGTCCGGCTGCCGGCCGGGCACGGTCGCCTGCGTGACGAGCAAGATCAGGTCGGCGTCGCGCGACGCTTCGACGGCGGAGGCGAAGTCCGCGTCGGTCGGGCCGTCCTGCCCGTAGCCGCTGGTGTCGAGGATGCTCACCGGCTGGCCGCCCGGAAGCGTGTAGTCGTAGCGAATACCGGCGGTCACGGGCAAGCGGTCCACGGTCGCGGCGGCGCGGCCCAGCAGCGCGTTCACCAGACTCGACTTGCCGGCTTTCACCGAACCGAGGATGCCGACCGTGATCGCCTTCGGCCCGGTCGCGGTGTTCGCGGCGGCGGCGGTAGTCGCCTCGCTGATCTCCGCCGTCGAAGGTTCGGGGCGCGTAGCCGGGTCGTCCAGCGGCGGCGGTTGGTGCAGTGCGAGCAGTTCGCGATACCGCTTCACACCGACCCGCAATCGCCCGCTGTTCAGCTCGATCAGGTAGCGGCCGAGGTGGTGAATGAACGCGGTGTGGAACCACAGGATGACGTTGCTCTGGAGCTTGTCGAGCAGCGTGCCGAGCGCGGCCTTCGACGCGAGGTAGCGGATCGCGGTTTGCACCGGGTCGAGTACGGCGGCCCCAGCCCAGTAGATGTTCTGGCCGACCTTGTAATACTCCACCGCCTTGCGCGCGCGCTTCATGTCGCGGATGCGCAGCATGTGCGAACCGGGAACGTACTTCTGCACCAACTCGTCGAGGTCAGCGGACGCGAGTTCGACGCACGCGAGAACTTCCGGCAGCGTGAGGTGGTCGAACGGGTCGGCCGCGCCGGGGTTGTACAGTTCCGCGACCTGCTTCGCGAGGTCCAGCGCGAGATCGCTGTAGTGCTTCGGGTCTTCGAGTTGCTTGGGCGTTATCGCCTCGAACGACTTCGCCTTTTCGGTGACGATGGCCCACGCGGCCTTGTCGCGTTCGGTCCAGTAGTTGAGTTGGTCGTCGGTGGAGGGGAGCGTACTGCGCCGGGTCCAGCGCGACGCGAGGAAGTACGCGAGGGCGATGCACGTCAGCATCGGCGGCCACGTCCACACGGCCCAACCGGTCGTCCACAGGTGGTAGCCGCCGGCGCCCATGAGGAACGCGAACGGCGCGACGAACAGCACGATCAAGAGCGCGATGCGGAACCGGGTCATGCGCGGGATTCCGTTGCGGTTAATCGGGGTAAAGAAATAAAGGCGAAGAGCCGCAGATGAACGCAGAAGAACGCAGATCAGACAAAAGAGAAGGATTTGTTTTCAAAACAGTTCCGTTCTTGGTTTTGATCTGCGTTCTTCTGCGTTCATCTGCGGCTCTTCATCTTCGCCTTTTACTTCTTCTCGCCCTTCGGGTGGTCGGCCTTCCACTGCTTCTCGGCGGCGGAGTAGTGTTCGTGATAGAACTTCCGCAGCGCGTCGGGCGTGGGCACGTGCCCCTCGCACACCGCCTCGAAGTAGAAGCACAACGCGCGGCCCAGCGCGTAGGTTGACGCCGCCGCGACGGTCGCGCCGACCGCCGACCCGACGACCGGGATGAACTTCACCGCCTGCCGCACCAGTTGCCGCGAGAGCATCCCGACGCCCAGCGCCGCGGCCAGTTCGCGCAACCGCTCCGTGGTCATGGGCTGGCCGTAAATCTGGCCGATGTGGTGCGCCATCCGCGCGTGAATGCCGGGCAGCAGCACCATGTCCACGAACGGCATCGGTATCGCGCCCGCGGTCCCGGCCAGCGACGTGTAGCCCAGTATAATCGGCTCGGCGTGGCGCTGGTGCGCGTCCTTCAGCGCGTCGGTCGCTTCCTTCAGCCGAAGGAGCGTCTGCCGGTACGCCGAGGGCAATACCTTCAAGAGTGTTTGCTTGAGTTGCTCGCCGCCGTAGTTCGGTTCGGGGAACCCGTCTTCCGGCTTCGTCAGGTCGATGGGCACGCACACGTCGAACAGCCCCGCGAGCGCCCGCCGGTGTTCGTCGATGCACTCTAACAGTGGGCGGTAGGCAGTGGGCAGTGGGCAGTCAGAAGCCCCCACCTCTTCGCTCTTCTTTTCTTGTGTCTTCTCTGCCTGCTGCCCACTGTCCGCGGCCTGCTTTTCCGCCCACTGCCCACTGCCCGCTGCTAACTGTTCCCATGCCGGGTGCGGTTGCCTGGGGATCGCTTCGTGCAAGCAAGTCACGATGAGTATCACCGGGCGCGAGCTGCTGGCGGCGCGGACGCGTTCCAGCGCGTGCCGCACGTTGCCTTGCGCGAAGTCGGTCGCCTTCGCGGTCACGATCACGACGTGCGCCGTCGGGTCGAACGCGGCGATGTCCTCGGTCGGGTCGTAACCGGGTTCGTCCACGCCGCGCGTGTCCAAGAACGTGAGTAGCGGCGCGTCAGGTGTGGGGAACTGGTACAGACGGGAGGTTTTGGTACACGGGCGAAACCCGGAGCCGATGGCGGCGTCCTCGGCGCCGGTGAGGAAGCGCACGAGCGACGTTTTGCCGGACTGCGTCTTGCCGAGCAGCCAGAACACGGGCGCGGGCGTCTTGGCCCGCATCGCGGAGAGCGTCGCCTCGATGTCCGGCGGCGGGCTGGCGTCGCCCGTGACCGTCCGCCTCACCGCGTCCCAGAACCGACTCATGGTTTCTCCTGAGAGTAGCCCGCCACTCCGCGGCGGTCTGCGTCTGAGTGTGGTCCGCCGCTCCGCGGAGGTCTTCTGTTTCGTCTGGCGTGGAAGAGAAGAGCGCCGCGGAGCGGCGGACCACATTCCGGACCACATTCCGCCTTGACCTCTTTTCGCCCCGACGTTATGGCGTGCGGTCATCTTACCCGGGGTGGCGTGGTGTGCGCGTATGGACGGCGGGATTAGTAACCTGAAACTGTTCGCCGTCGGGCCGGAAGGCTCGGCGGAACACGACACGCAGCTGCCGATGCCGGTGGCGACCGCCCCGCTGTCGCCCGACCCGCACACCGCCGCGACGCGCGAACTGATTCGCCCGCCCACGGTGCGGCCGGGCCGACGCGACTGCGAACCGTATTCCGCCGCGTGGTTCGACGAACTGGAGCAAAAACGGTACCAGCGGCACGGCCGCTGGCTCCCGCAGGCGCTGGAGTTCGGGCGGCACCCTGGCGAATCGCTCCTGATCCTCGGGTGCGGTCTCGGCACCGACGCGGTCCGCTACGCCCGCACCGGCACGAACGTCACCGTCGCCTCGCGGCCCGACGAGTACCCGCACCTGATTCAGGACAACTTCGCCCGGCACGGGTTGTCGGCCGCGTTCGTCGCGCTGACCGACTCTCGTTTGCCGTTCGCCGACGGCGCGTTCGACGTGGTGGCGTGGAACGCGCTGTACGACGCGACCGAGCCGGAGCCGCGCCGCATCGACGAGTTGTTCCGCGTGCTGAAGCCGGGCGGGAAGGTGATCGGGCTGTTCCCGGCGCACTACGACACCGCGTTCTGGCAGGAGAAGGTGTTCCCGCTCCAGCGGCTGTTCTGGCGCCGCCCGCCGGACCCCGCGACCGCCCCGAAGACCACCGCGCGCGAGTTGCGCGGCGCGTTCGGCCGGTTCGCCGAACACCGCGTGTCGAAGCGGCACCTGCGCCGCGGCGAACTCCCGCACGCGTGGCGCATCCTGCCGCTGACGCTCCTCGAACGGCTCATCGGTCGCGTGCTGGTGCTGAAGGCGAAGAAGCCGATCCTCGTCGCGCGCCTTCAGGTGTCGCAGTTGGACGCGGGCCGCATGGCGGCGTGAATCATCCCAACGCCCCGCGCAACCGCGCGATCTGTTCGGCCATCGGGCGCGGCGCGCTCGGCGTCGGCTTCCCCACCTCGCCCTTCACCTTCAGCCACACGAACACCGGACCGCTACCACTCGTCGCCTCGGACGCGACCGCGTCCCACTCGGCGCGCGAACCGCACGCGTACACGCGCGGAATACCGGCGCCGCGGGCGAACGCGCCGAAGTCGGTCAGGCTCGCGTGCGGCACCGGTTGCCCGCCGGTCACTTCGTACAGGCCGTTGTCGATGAGGACGATGTACAGCGGCACCGCGAACTGCGCCGCGGTGACGAGGCAGCCGAGGTTCATGAGCAACCCGCCGTCGCCGGTGAGGACGATCACGCCGCGACCCGGCTTCGCGAAGCACAGCCCCAAACCAAGCGGCACGCCCTGACCCATGCTCGACGGCAGGTAGTGGAAATCCAGCGGCGAATCGGACAACTGCGGCCAGATCGCCACCGAACCCATCGTCGTAATCACGACCTGCTCGCGCCGGTGCAGAGCCAGCACTTCGAGCGCGTCGCGGTGAGTCATCATCGGTGTTCACTCCGCCCAGAGGATGGCGGCCGGGGTCGGCTGATCGACCAGCGCCTTGAGCGCGCCGGCCAGCGCCGCGGCGTCCGCGTCCGCGGGGTCGAATCGCGTGTGCGGCAGTTCCCACGCCTGCACCAACTTCTCCGCGAAGTGCGGGCAGTTGTCGCCGCTCTTGCCGGCGCTCGCCGCGCGAGCGCTCCGCACGCCGATGACGAGTTTCAGCGGCAACTTCATGTCGTGCGCGACGTTCCGCACCGCGTCGCCGGCCTCGAAGAACCCGGTACACTGGATCGCCACTAAAGGCCGTGCCCCGCCGAGCATCAAGCCGGCCGCGAGCGCGACGGCTTCGCCTTCCCGACACAGGCGAACGGGTGCGAGCCGCGACACGCGGAGCGCCGGCTCCCACGTCCCGAGGTGACTATCGGGAATCCACACGAGATGGGTAAACCCGGCAGCTTCGAGGGCCGATACGATGTCGTTGGGGCCGAGCATTGACGCAACTCCGTTGGGCGCAATGCGAATAATACTGGGTAGCAGCCCGATTTTCTCGGCGGAGCGCGGGCGTCCCGCCCGCTACTGCACACGCCCGGTTGTTCTGCGAAGAGCCGCAACGCGACCTGAGATGCGAAGCAGCGGGCGGGACGCCCGCGCTCCGCCGAGAAAACAGTACGTCCGAGGGCCGAATGGTCGAGTTCGTGGTGCGCGTGCCGGAATCCACCCCGCCGGGGCGCCGGGTGTTCCTGGCAGGGGACGGGCCGCTCGGCGACTGGTCCGCGGCCGGCGTGCCGCTGGATCCCTGGGCCGACGGCACACACCGCGCAATGCTTGAACTCCCGCCGGGGTTTCGCGGGCACTTCCTCGTCACGCTCGGCCGGTGGCGCGAGGCCGAGAGCGACGGCCGCGGGCATGAATTCTTTCCTCGCGAACTGCGCGCCGACGGCCCGCTCACGGTCGAAGCCGAAGTTCAGGGGTGGGACCAGACCAGCGTCGAATACCACCACGACTTCCGCTCGCAGTTCCTCCAAAACGCGCGAACTGTTAGCGTGTGGCTCCCGCCGGGCTACGGCATTCAACCGGGCCGCCGCTACCCGGTCTTCTACCTGCACGACGGGCAGAACCTGTTCGACGCGCACACCGCGTTCGGCGGCGTGCCGTGGGGCGCGGACGAGGTGACCGAGCGCGAGGTGCGCGCCGACCGCGTGCCGCCGCTCATCCTGGTGGGCGTCGCGAACACGCCCGACCGCCTTCACGAGTACGGCCCCCAACGCTGCGGCCACAAGCGCGCGCACGACCGCTCGCGCGACTACGGGCGGTTCCTGGTGGAAGAGGTGAAGCCGTTCATCGACTCGCTGTACCGCACGCGGACCGAACCGGAACACACCGGCGTCGGCGGCTCGTCGATGGGCGGCTTGATCTCGCTGCACCTGTGCAAGTGGTATCCGGGCGTGTTCGGGAAGTGTGCCGCGATGTCGCCGTCCTTGTGGTGGGACCGCGAATACTTCTTGCGGAACGTGACCGTGTCGCCGGGGTGGTTGGAGCGGTGCCGCGTGTGGCTCGACGTGGGAGAACACGAAAGCTGGTCGCGCGTCGGCAGTGCCGCGACCATGCGCCGCACGCGCCGGTTGGCGGGGTTGTTCGCGCGGCGCGGGTTGCGTGCGGGCGAACACTACCGGTACGGCGAGGTGCCGGGCGGGGCGCACAACGAGGCGTCGTGGGGCGCGCGGTTCGACCGGGTGCTGGGGTTTTTGTTTGCTTCTGGGTAGGTGCCGCTTGCCGAGCGGCACGGCTTCGCAAGTTCTGTCGCTTCGGGACTGTCCGCTTCGTTCACCCGCAGGCTATCCCGTGCCGCTCGGCAAGCGGCACCTACCCGAGCCAGGTCACCACGGCGTCAGCGCGGTGACGGCGCGGACGGCGGCGACGAGGTGGTCGCGGGAGAACGGCTTGGCCAGGTAGCCGTCGGCGCCGTGGTTCGGGAAGTCGTCTTCGGGCCGACCGCTCGTCAGCACGATGCGGGCGCGCGACACCAGCCGGCGCAGCTCGGGCAGGAGATCGGTCCCACTGCGGTCGGGGAGCGTGAAGTCGAGTACCACGACGGTGAACGGGCGCTCGGCCAGCGTCGCTTGGCTCACCGCCTCGGCAGCGTTGGCCGCCTCGACCACCGCGTACCCGGCACGCTCCAGCATCAGCCGGGCAACCGTGCGGATGCTCGGCTCGTCGTCCACCACCAGCACGCGCGATCGCGGTACGATCGTCGTCGGCATCGGGGTTCTGTCGTCCAGGGGCACGGGCACGGGCACGGGCATCCTCCTCTTGCGAAGCCAGACCGGTCACACGGGGGCAAGTCCAAGTTGTTCGACGATCCCGCGAAGCAGTTCGCGGTCCGACTCGGGGCGAGCCGCGCTGCGCGGGTGCGTGGCGTCGCACCCGATCCAGCCGCGCAACTTCAGAAACATCGCCGCCGCGTGCTTGTACGCCGGCACCGGCGCGCGGAACGCCAGGAAACCCAGATACTGCAGCACGTCGTTCAACTCGTGGAACCGCACGTCGCCTACACACCAATACGCATCACGCCGCGCGAACAGGTCAGGTGCGAACGTACTTAATCCCAACAGGTAGTCGCTGCCGTACATCAC
This sequence comes from Gemmataceae bacterium, assembly GCA_947490035.1. Lineage (GTDB taxonomy): Bacteria > Planctomycetota > Planctomycetia > Gemmatales > Gemmataceae > Gemmata. Next base: position 1,429 of record CANLGS010000116.1, on the reverse strand, counting down.
CATGTCGATGCCGAGGTCGTTGCCGGTGAACACCTTGAAGTCCGGCCGCACCGCGTCGCGCAGCACCAGCCGCTGCCACTCCGGTTCGCGCCGCAGCGAAGAGTGCTTCGCACCGACGCACTTGCGGATTCCCAATAGTCCGCGGAACACGTCCAGATCGTAGACGCGGCCGAACGGGGCGAACATCGTACCCAGCTCGAACGCGATGAACGAATCGCAGTCGCGGCCGATCCCGTCGTAGGCCGCGAGCAACTCGCCGCCGGGCAGCGCGGTCAGCCCGTGATTCTGGAAGACAACCGGCGTGCCGCCTCGCTCGACAACCGCGGCGACCGCACCCCGGTACCCATCTAAATCGAGGGGCGCGCCGGAAACATCCCCAACAAATGCGCCCGCGACAAACGGTTTTCCGCCCAGAGCCGAACGGGTTGCGTCCAGAACCGCATTTTTCTGCTCGGGCGTGAGCAGGTTGACGAACCCGGTGTCCATGTTCACCGCCGGCGTCAGTCCGGCGTCGGCCGTGCGGACGCAGTGCGCGGCGAACGCCGGCCAGTCGATGTCGCCGGTCGCGGTGAACGGGAGCAGGATGGCGGAAATGCCCGTGATCTTCCGCCGCGGGCGGATCAGGGTCAGCGGGTCGAAGGGAGGAACGGTGGTCATCGGCACCTCGCCTGCGGCGGTCGTCTTGGTTTTCCGCATGATAGCCGCCCTGCCGCGCGTGGAGGGAAAAGAAGCGCGGTTGTTACGCGAAACCGCCCGCAGCGCAACTTCGGCGGTTTCACCCTCATACAGAGGGTGGCGACGCGCGCCAGGGGTGTGATATATACTTCTCGCGGCTACGATTGAGACGTTCTTGACGAGCCGGAAGCGTAAGCGACGGACAGCGTTATCCGTCGCTTACGCTTCCGGCTCGTCAAGAACGAGTCGTCTTACCTCTGGCCGCGCGAAGTATAACATCCCCAACCCGCCCCCGGAGGTACGCCATGTCCAGGCCGTTCGCGTTCTCGCTCGCCGCCCTCTCGCTCGCGGCGTTCGGTTGCGCACCGCGCGCGGCCGAGGTCGCGCGGCCCGATGTCGCCATAGACATCGCCACGACGACCGCGGACGGCGACGCACCGCGAACCGACCGGTTGCCGGTCGCGCCGATGCCGCACCTGCCCGGCGAAGGTCCGGACCGGAATCTGACGACCGACGACCTCGGCATCGACAGCAAACTCCAGGCCGCGCTGCCAGACCTCTCGCGAATCGACCCGCACGCGCCGCTCCCGGTGCTACAAGACCCCGACCCTACTGCTTTGCACGACTCATTTTCTCTGGTGGGTTGAAGGGTGGTCTTTGTGTTGTTGCTTGGCTTGTTGGAGGAGTTTGTGAACTGAGGTGTGTGCCCCGGACTGTTTTGCTTTCGCTTGGACGGGTCGACGCTTCTTGTTCA
>CANLGS010000115.1 GCA_947490035.1 Gemmataceae bacterium | reverse complement strand
ACGAAGTGCTTGTGTTCCACGCGACCGGCACCGGCGGCCGCACGATGGAAGGCTTGATCCGCGACGGCCTCATCGCCGGCGTGCTGGACATCACCACGACCGAACTCGCGGACGAACTGCTGGGCGGCATCCTTTCGGCCGGTCCGGACCGGCTCACGGCCGCGGCCATCGCGGGCGTGCCGCAGGTGGTGTCGCTCGGCGCGCTGGACATGGTGAACTTCGGCCCGCCGGACACCGTGCCCGACTGGTACAAGCACCGGCTGTTCTACCGACACAATCCGTCCGTGACGCTGATGCGCACCACGCCCGAAGAGATGGACCGACTCGCAAAGGGCATTGCGGAGAAGACGAGTGCCGCGAACAGCCCGACGTGCGTGATGGTGCCGCTGAAGGGCGTCTCCGCGATCGACGCGGAGGGCAAGCCGTTCTGGTGGCCGGAGGCCGACGCGGCGCTCTTCCAGAGCCTGCGCAACTGGATCGCGCCGTATGTGGAGTTGGTCGAACTCGATCAGCACATCAACGACGCGGCCTTCGCGGAAGCGTGTGCGAACAAGCTGTTGGTAATGCTGGCGAAACCCGCCCGCAAGGGCGGGGGTGGATGACGACCAAAACCCGCCCTCACTCTTTTGGCAGTTCCTTGCCCTGCACGGTCTTGATGCCGGCGCGCTTAAGGGAGACGATCTTCCAGCGGAAGCCCTCACGCAGGTCTTTCGTGCCGCCTGCGGACACGGTGAGGTCGCCGTCCTTCACGGTCGGCGTGATGTTAAACGAACTGCCCTTCCACGTGCCGACTACCACAAGTTCCTTCGTGAAATCGACCTTCGCCGCGTCCTTGATGCCCCACGCCTTCGCGAGCTTATCCCAGCCCGTTTGCGATACGATCACGCCGTTGGCGGGAATTTCTTTCCGAAGCGTCTCGTCCTTGATGTCCCCGGACAGTTCGACCGTTGGCTTTTCTTTCTTCGGTTCCTCGGCCGCGACCGGGACGAGCAGCAGAGCAACGGTGGTCACTGCGAACGCGATGCGGAACATGGATGCTCCTGTTGGATGTTGGCGACACAACACAGACGGGAGCCGCGCGGCTCCCGTTTCGCGGAGGGTGGTGTTACCCGGCGCTATTCCTTCGGCAGCTCTTTGCCGTTGACGGTCTTCACGCCTTCCTTGCTCACGGACTTGATCGAGTAGCGGAAGCCCTCACCGAAGTCGCGTGTTGCCAGCCCCAGTATCTTCAGGTCGCCCTTGTCGTCGAGCTTCGTGCTGAGGTTCAGCTTGCTGCCGACGGTGGTGGCTACAACCAGAATCTCCTTCGTGAAGTCCACCTTCGCCGGCTCCTTGATGCCCCACGCCTTCGCGAGCTTCTCCCAGCCCTTTTGCGACACGATCACGCCGCTCTTGGGCATCTCCTTCGCGAGCTTCGCGTCGGCGTTCGAGGCGAAGATATCGACGGTGAGTTTGGCCGGTTCCTTCTTCAGTTCTTCGGCGGCTGCGAACGGAACGAAGACGGCGACAGCGAGTGCGGCGACCAGCAGCGAACGGAACATGCGGGAACTCCTGTAGGTGTATTCGGCAGAGTGATTATAGCGTTGAACCCGAAGAGGCCATGCCTTGTGGTTCTCGATGAGCCGGGTGCAGTTCGCGCCGACTCACCTTCTCACGTGAGAACATCCCACCGCGACGCGAACGTGAGGACGCCGGCCGCAAGCGTCGCGTGCGCCGCCGCCCACCTCGAAGGAAACGGGTATCAGTTTGGCCCCTCGGTGGGCAGCCGCAAGCGGCGGAAGGCGTCTTCGTAAGTCTCTTCGAGCCGGACCGGCACTGACGGTCCGCGCCAGAGTGACAGCGGCATCGTCGGGAGCGGCGACCCGAGCGCCAGCGCCTCGCGCAAGACGGTGAGCCGCGCGCTACCGTTCTGACCGCTCGGCCGGTACGCGGTGCAGTACAGTCGCTCGCCCCACGCGGTCAGCCCCGGCCCGAGGCGGGCCATCAACTCGTCGTGCAAGTTCGCCGTTCGCGTCGTGACCGCGTCGAAGATCACAAGCCCAGTCCCGCTGTGGAGGTACGACTCGCACTTCGCGACGAACGCCTCGCGCGCCTCCGGTCGGTCCTTGTTGCCGTCGCTGACCAACTCGATCGCGGCAGCCAAATACCTTTGGTCGCCGCTTCCGTGGACGAGAACTTCCGCCGCCTCTTCGGACAACTCGAACGGCAGCGTCATTGTGCCGGCGTACGACTCCCACAGTTCGGCACCCGTTCCGTCGCCGCCCGTCGGTTTTGGCCCGCTCCTTGTGCCTCCGTAAGCGGCTACGTCGATCTCGATCTTGTGCTGAACGTTTGCAGACGCTCGATACCCCGACGGCAGGTATTCGTTCAGCGCGTAAGCCATCGTCGTCGCCCACGAGTTGTGGAACGAGTGCCAGTTCAGTTCTTGGTACAGCCAACCGCGGAAGTGGTCTCGCAACGGCATCGTCGGCCCTCCGGGTGTCGGTGTTGTCAGTATACCCGTTTTGCCCGTTGCCGCGGCTCGCGCGGTGGCGGACAATGCCGCAAACCTTTCCCCCGGAGACGCGCCATGAAGTTGGGTATGAACCTGCTCCTCTGGACCGGCAGCGTGACCGCCGAACACTTCCCGCTGCTCGCCAAACTCAAGGCCGCGGGGTTCGATGGCGTCGAACTGCCGGTCTTCGGCGGCACGCCCGCCGACTACAAACCCGTTCGCGCCGAACTCGATAAGCTCGGCCTCAAATGCACCACCGTCACCATTCTCACGAAGGAGACGAACGCCATCTCCCCGGATGCAAGTACGCGGCAAAAAGCCGTGGAGTGGCTGAAGACGGTCGTTGAGATCAACCACGTCCTCGGCGCGGAAACGGTGGTCGGCCCGTACCACTCGGCCATCGGCGAGTTCTCAGGCACCGGGCCGACCGCCGGTGAGAAGAAGCGCTCTGCCGACGTGCTTCGACAGGCCGCGGAGTTCGCGAAGCAGGCGAACCTCATGATGGCCGTCGAGTACCTCAACCGCTTCGAGTGCTACCTCCTCACCACCGCGGCGCAGGCGGTCGAACTGGTGAAGATGGTCGATCACCCGAACCTGCGCACGATGTACGACACGTTCCACGCGCACATTGAAGAGAAGAGTCAGGCCGCCGCGATCCGCACCGTCGCGCCGGTGCTGGCGCACGTCCACATCAGCGAGAACGACCGCGGCACGCCCGGCACGGGGCAGGTGAACTGGGACGCGGCGTTCAGCACGCTCGCCGAGGTCAAGTACGACGGGTGGATGACGATCGAGGCGTTCGGCCGCGCGCTGCCGGACCTCGCCGCCGCGACGAAGGTGTGGCGCGACCTGTTCCCCTCGCCCGAGGACGTGTACACGAAGGGCATCAAGTTTATGAAAGAGCAGTTGGGCGGAATGGGCACGCGGGTCGGGTAAGGCCGTGCGTGCCGACCGTACCGAACCCATCGGATGTTCAACACCGGAGCCTGCGCGACTCGTCGCGCAGGCTCCGTTCGCGCGCAGGTTGGTCACTTGCCCACCGATATAAGATTGGTCGAACGCCTGCAATGTGGTCCGCCGCTCCGCGGCGGTCTTTGTCTTTTCGCGAGAAGTAAACCAGGCGAAGACCGCCGCGGAGCGGCGGACCACATTGCAGGCGACACGGGAGGTTCGCGAATGAAGCAAGCATTGCGCATAGCAGCGGTCGCGGTAGCCGGACTGGGTTTGACGGTCGCGACGGCCGCGCAACCGATACCTGTTCCGCCGGCGTCACCGGCGCCGGTGGCACAGCCGGTACAACCAGCCGCGCAAGCGCCGTGGGCGAACAAGTTCTTCCTGACGGACATCGCGACCAACCGCGACCAGGCCGCGCCCGCGGTCATCACGCACAACTTCGGCGACGTGCCGCACGGCACGCTCTGCGTTCACAAGTTCACCATCACGAATATCTACGACGTGCCGATGCAGATCACGGACGTGCGAAAGAGCTGCACTTGCCTCGACTACGTGCCGATGACGAAGGTGCTACAGCCGAACGAGTCGGTCGATCTCACGGTGACGATGAACGCCGGCAAGTTCGTCGGCCAGAACGCGCAGACCTTCTACGTCACCGTCGGCCCGAAGTTCGTGTCCACGGCCGTCATCCGCGTCTCCGCGACGAGCCGCACGGACGTGGGCGTCAGCCCCGGCGCGGTCAGCTTCGGCACCGTCCCGCAGGGCACGCGGTTGAGCCAGTCGGTGCAGGTGAAGTACTCCGGGCGCACGCGCGACTGGAAGATCACCGAGGTGGTGGCGGGCGCGTACCCGTTCGAGGTGAAGCTGTCCGAGGTGAGCCGCGGCGGGCCGCTCCGCGGCGGCGCCGAGTACCAGGTGGACGTGACGCTCAACGGGAAGTCGGACCCCGGCCCGATCTCCGAGCAGATCACGCTCAAGACGAACGACCCGACGAACCCGCTCATCCACGTCGGCGTGACGGGCACGGTGGTCGCGCCGTTGGAACTCGCGCCCGGCAAGGTGCGGTTCGAGGCGAAGGTCGGCGAGTCGGTCACACAGCGGGTGCTGGTGCGGGCCGCGAAGCCGTTCAAGGTGGTGGGCGTGGACGGCACCGGCGACGGGATCACGGTCGAACTGCCGGCGGCGCAGGCCGCGCTGCCTGTTCAGGTGATCGTGGTGAGGTTCACGCCGAAGGTGCCGGGCACGGTGGCACGTCAGTTGCGCATCCGCACCGACGCGGGCGAAGCCGCCGCGCTGCTGCCGGTCGAAGCCGAAGGGATTCGCAAGCCCGGAGAGATTGCGAAGGACGTCGAGATTCCGAAGAGCGAAGGGCTGCCAGGGCTGCCGACGATTCCGGCGATACCGAAGTAGTTGTAGGGTGGGACAAGGCTTTGCGCCGTCCCACCATGCCTTTGGTGTTGTGGCACAGACATTCCTGTCTGTGTTGCCTTTGGAAGCACAGACAGGAATGTCTGTGTTGCCTTTGGAAGCACAGACAGGAATGTCTGTGTTGCCTTTGGAAGCACAGACAGGAATGTCTGTGCTACAAGAGAAGAGGTGGGACGGCGCAAAGCCTTGTCCCACCTACAAGAGTCAGCGCCCTTCGCGGAGGCGGTCGCCGAGGAAGTCGTTCAACTCCGGCACGGCGTAGATCTTCGCCACGGTCGCGTCCACGTCGTAAGGCACGCGGTGGAATACCAAATCCAGCCCGTCGAGGGTGACGTAGCACGCGCGCCAGTTGGCGTCGCGCGGCTGGCCCACCGACCCGACGTTCACGATCGTCTTCCGCTCGTCCAGGCGCCAACTGTGGTCGATCTCCTCCGGGGAGAGGAACTGCCACTGCGCGCCCGGTTCCGGTTCGAGGAAGATGCCGGGGACGTGCGTGTGTCCCGCGAAGCAGTACCGCCCGATGTGCTCGCCGATCTTGTTCATCTTGGTGACGTTGTACACGTCTTCGGGGAACACGTACTCGTTCGTCTGGTTGCGCGCCGACCCGTGGACGAAGAGGAAGTCGCCGTCGCGGAACTGCCGGGGCCGCTCGGACAGGAACTGCCACAGTTCGTCGCGGCGGGCGCCCTCGATGACGGCGCGGGTCCAGAGCGCCGCCTTCTCCGCGGTCGGGCTGAACCCGGTCGGGTCGAACAGCACCGCGTGGTCGTGGTTGCCCAGCACGTTCGTGTCGAACTTCATGGCGCGGTCGAGGCACTCGATCGGGTTGGGACCGTAGCCGACGATGTCGCCGAGGCTGTAGGTGGACGACACCGGCAGGCGCGCGATGTCCGCAAGGACCGCGTCGAGCGCCTCGATGTTGCCGTGAACGTCGCTCAGAATCGCCCGCATGAGGCACCCGGTTGGCCGAAGAGAAGAGTGTTCACCGCAGAGACCGCGGAGACCGGAGAGAAAACCAGAGTGAGAAGAGACTTGGTCTTTGAACTCTGCTGTCTTCTCTCTCCGGTCTCCGCGGTCTCCGCGGTGAACACTCTTCTCTTCGGTTTGGCTAAATTAACTGCTTCTCCAACATCGGGAAGCGGCCTTGTTCCTTGAAGTGGCGCGCGTAGAAGTTCGCGAGGTGCGGCACGTCGGACGGGCACTGCGCCGCCAGGGCCGTCACGGTTCCCTCGGTCATCTCCTGCGACGCCTCCGAAAGCAACGCCAGCCCCGCCGTCATCGCGTTCGCCGGGTTCGCCACCAGGAAGCTGAACAACCCGTTGACGCGCTTGGTGTTCAGCCCCTCGGTGCCGAACGCGGCGAGTCGGAAGCACGGGGCTAGCGGGTCGATCTTCTTCACGTCCGCGTAGGTGACGCTCTCCAACCCGATCCCGACCGCCATTGGCGTCTCGTCCGGCGCGCGGAGGACGAGGTACGCCTCCGCTGGGAAGTACGGGTTCGCGAAGAAATAACTTTCAAGCTCGTCGGCGGGCAACCGGAGTAACCCCTTGCCCATCGCGGCGACCGCGGGCACGTCGGCTCGGCGGAGGCGGTTGATCGGCAACTTGCCGCGGTTCGCAAGCGTGGGCAGGTCGACCGGGTCCGCCCAGTAGTTCACGATCTCCCGCGCGACGGCAAACCCGCGATCCGACAGGAACGTCTGCACCGGTTCCCAATCGCGGCGGTACGCGGCGAACACCGTCGTCAGGCCGCGCTCGCGGGCGGCGGTCAGCGCGGCGTCGAACAACGGCCCGGCCGCGTCCGCGTGCCCCTTGCGGCACCACGGCACGCTCACGCGGCGCTGCGCCGGTTCCAGCGTGCAGTAGCCCACCACCTGTCCGGCTTCCTCGGCGTAGAACCGCGTCGCGGGGTCGAACCCGCGGGCGCGGGTTCGCTTCCTCACGTCGTCGGCGGTTGACGCTTTAAACCCCGGCAGCGCGAACGCGGCGACGTTGAACAGCGCCGCCTGTGTCACTTCGTCGCCGGGTTGGAAGGTACGGATGTTCACAGACGGCCGGTGGGGGTTAGAAAGCAGGTGAGCTGATGCTACCCGGTTGTGGCGTTGGGGACAACCGCGCGGGCGCCGGTATTTCGCCAACTCCCGGCCGCGGCGTTGGGGTTGCGATGGTCTCTCGCACGGTGCTACCGTGTGCCGCCCGACTACGAGACCGTCCGTGGAAACATCAACAACTGCACCGCCCGAGATCCGCCTCCAGCCGACCGCGAAGGTGGTTGCGGTAGTCGTAATCGACCCGGCCCCGGTGAACCTGACCGCGCCGCGTGTCTCGATGATCCTGGTCGCGCTCGTCCTTGTGGGCGGCGGGTTGCGCACCGCCGCGTTCCTCGCCGACCGCTGCCTGTGGATTGACGAGGCGATGCTCGCGCTGAATCTGGTGGACCGCACCCCCCGGCAACTGTTCGACAAACTCGACTACAACCAGGGCGCCCCGGTCGGGTTCCTGCTGGCCGCGAAGGCGAGTGTGAGCGCGTTCGGCTCGAGCGCGTGGGCGCTGCGGCTGGTGCCGTTCCTCGCGTCGCTCGCGGGCTTGGTGGCGTTCGCGCTGGTCGCGCGCCGCCTGCTTTGCGCGCCGTCTGCGAGTCTCGCGGTCATTCTGTTCGCGGCGTCGCCGCACGTCGTGAGTTACGCGGGCGAGTGCAAGCAGTACGCCAGCGACACGGCGCTCGCCGTCGGGCTGTTCGCGGCGGCGCTGGGGTTGCTTGAAAGGCAGGGCGGTTTCCGGCGATGGTCCGCGCTGGCGGGCGCGGGCGCGGCGGCGGTGTGGTGTTCGCACCCGGCCGCGTTCGTGCTTGGCGGCATCGGGACGGCGTTGCTCGCCCGCGCCGCCCACGCACGCGACCGCGGGCGGTTCCTCGCGGCGCTACTCACCATCGCGTGCTGGCTGGCGAGTTTCGCCGCGTGCTACCTGATCTGTCTGAAGCACCTCGGCGGGAACAAGTACCTCGCCGACTACTGGGCCGGGCACTTCCTCGCGCTGCCGCCGAAGGGGTTAGGCGATCTCGCGTGGCTGGCGGATCACGTCATTGCATTTTTCACCGTACCGGGCGGGTTCGGCGGTGCGCTGGTGCCGCTGGGCGGGTTGGCGGCGGTGCTGGCCCTCATCGGCCTGCGAGAGTTCGCACGTGCGCGGTGGCCGGTCGCGGTCGCGCTGGTGGTGCCGGTCGCACTGGTGCTGCTCGCGTCCGCGCTGCACCAGTACCCGATCGGCGGTCGGCTGATGTTGTTCATGGTGCCGCTCGCGGTGCTGCCCGTCGCGCGCGGCGCGTGGGAGGTGTTCGAGGCACTCGCGGCGAAGAACCGGTTCGCCGCGACCGCGTTCCTCGCGCTGCTGGTCGTCGCGCCGCTGTGGGAGACGATCGACGTGCTGCGCAAGCCGCCGCGGGCGGAACAACTCGAACCCGTTCTGGAGCAAGTGCGGGCGGAGTTCCGGCCCGGCGACCGCGTGCTCGTCTACTACGGTGCCGTGCCTGCGTTCACCTTTTACACGCGAGAGCGTCCATTCCCGGCGGAAGCGGTCACGCTCGGCGAAGAACACCGCGGCGACCCGGCCGGTTACCGCGCGGAACTCACGCCATTAAAAGGCCGCGTGTGGGTGGTCGTCAGCCACCGGCACGGCGACGAAGAGACCGCGATGCGTGCCACGCTCGATTGTCGCGGGGCGTGCGAGCGCGAGGTGAAGCGGCCCGGCGCAGCGGCGTATCTGTACCTTCTTGGTGAACCGCGACCGTGAGGGAGCGGGTGGGCGCATTGCCTGTGCCCACCCGCTCCCTCACGGTCGCGGTTCACCGGTTCCGGCTGTGCGCATTGCCTGTGCCCACCCGCTCCCTCACGGTCGCGGT
>CANLGS010000114.1 GCA_947490035.1 Gemmataceae bacterium | reverse complement strand
CGTACCGCACAGACAGGAATGTCTGTGCCACAAGAGAAAGGCATGAAGCATCCAGGGGAGATTGGGCGCACAACCGCCGTCGGGCCTCGTCGCAAAGCCTCCTCGACACCGACCTACGCGCCCTGGATTTGCCGGACGGACTGCTGTGCGGTCTGGCGGAGCGGTTCGGGCGCGTGCCGCGCGGCCTCTCTCAACTCGACCAGCGCCGCGGTCGCGGACGCACCGATGCGGCCCAGCGCCTGTGCCGCGAACACCCGGCAGTTCATTTCCGCCGAGACGCCGTCGGCCGCATTCATCTGGGCCGGCGTGAGCGTGGCGCTGTCGGCGCCGACCTCGATCGCGGTCGGCGTGAACGCCGGCGGCGGGGTGCGCGTGAGTGCGGCATCCGAGCCGCGAAGGATGCCCGCCAGGAACGGCACCGCGGACCGCGCCGCGGCGCCCATCCAGCCGATTGCCAGCGCCGACTCGCCGCGCACGAACGGGTCAGCGTGTTGCAGGTGCGCGATGAGCGTGGCGAGCGCCGGCGGCCCGATCTGGCTGAGCGCCTTCGACGCAAGCCGACACAGCACGATGTTCGTGCCGCGCATCGCTTCCGCGAGCGGGACGACGCCCTCCGCGCCGTCGGTTCCCATGTTGCCGAGCGCCTGCGCCGCGCCGCTCGCGGTCCGCGGGTCGGCGTCTTTGAGCGAATCGCACAGGTTATCGAGCGCCGGGCGCGCGAGCGGGCCGAGTTTGCCGAGCGACCAGACCGCGTGGCGACGGACGTACTTGTCGGTGTGGCCGAGCATCGAAACGAGCGTGGGCAGCGATTCCGGCCCCATGCCGCCGATCGCGTGCGCGGCGGCCTCGCGCACCTTCGCGGCCTCGTCGTCGAGCGCGCCGACGAGCGCGGCGGTCGCGTCGCGTGCGAGCCACCCGAGCCGGCCGAGGTCTTTAGCGGCGCGCGCCCGGTCGGCCGGGCTGGCGCCCCGCAGCGCGCTGACGAGCGCGGGCAGCGGGTCGTCGGCAGTCGTTGCGCCTGGTTGTTGCACGCTGTACGCCACTCGTCGCGAGGACCGAACGCGGTTGAACTCCGCAACCGCTACCAACCTTAGTTCACCCCGCCGACATCGCAACCACCCCCGCCCGGTTTTGACCGTGCGCGAATTCGGCTCACGTCGAAAGGCGCCGTTGGCGCCACTTCATGTAAACGACGAAGGCGAGGGCGCACAGAAAGGGGCCGAAGAAGCTGATCCGCGAATCCCAACTACCGAACACGACGGCCGCGTTGACGACGACGAACGCGAGGAAGCCGTGAACCGTCCAGTTGAGCCGGCGCGGGCGCGCACGGTACGAGTTAAAGGCAACGCACGCCCAAAGTGCGTCCGCGAGCCACACCAGCGCGAACAGATAGTTCACATAGATGCCGTCGCCGTATCCGCCGATCTGCTTCGTGTGTTCCCACGCTGTTTGATGCGACCAACCGTGCCCCAGGTGGAAGGCGATCGCGATGTGAAGCCACGCCAGCACGCAGCCGAGCGACCAGAGGAGCGGCATCACGACCCGGAAGGCGCGGCGCCCGAGCGCGATCGGCCAGCCCATGCACCACAGCATCACCGGGAGTTCCGCGCTGCTTTTGATCTCGCCGCTCGTCGGGTCGGTCCCGCCCGGTTCAAACAGCAATTGGGCGTAAGCCGCGACGAGCGCGACCGCGATCGTCAGCATCAGGACGAGCGTGACGGTGGACACGCCCCGCCGCAATTGAACTCGCTTCGCTTGCGTCATACATCACCCTTCCTCTCTTCACTCAGCGCACCACTATACCCGCGGAGCCGCGCGCATGAGCCGCCGAACGAAGATCGTCGCCACGCTCGGGCCGGCGACCGACTCGCCCGACGTGCTCGACGCGATCCTCCGCGCCGGCGTCGATGTCGCGCGCGTCAACTTCTCGCACGGCGCGCCCGAAGAACACATCGGCCGCGTCGCGCGGTTCCGCGAGGCCGCGAAGCGCGTCGGCAAGTTCGCCGCGGTCATGGCCGACCTGCCCGGCCCGAAACTCCGCGTGAAGATGTCGTCGCTGCGGTTCCTCAACGTCGGCGACGCGGTGCATTTCTCGCTCACCACCGCGCCCGTTGAAGTATCCGACCTCGTCATCACCGAACCGGAGATGCTCGCGGACGTGCGGCCCGGTCACCGAATGCTCCTCGACGACGGCCGGCTTCAACTCGAAGCGGGCGAAACCATCGGCGGGCGCGTGATCGCTCGCGTGATCGTCGGCGGCACGCTGCACCCGAACAAGGGGCTGAACCTGCCGGACACGCCGCTCACCATGCCGGCGCTCACGGGGCGCGACCACAAGGCGCTCGCGGTTGCCGCTCGCGCGGGCGTGGACTGGGTCGCGGTGTCGTTCGTGCGCGGGCCGGAAGCCGCCGACGAGGTGCGCGCCGCGTGCGCCGCGGTCGGGATCGACGTGCCGGTGCTCGCGAAGATCGAGCGCCCGGAAGCGGTCGGCCGCGCGGGCGCCATCGTCGCCGCGTTCGACGCGATCATGGTGGCCCGCGGCGACCTCGGCGTCGAGCTGCCGCTGGAGCAGGTGCCGACCGTGCAGAAGACGCTGATCGCGCAGGCGCGCGCCGCGGGCAAGCCGGTCATCACCGCGACCGACATGCTCGACTCGATGCGGAACAACCCGCGGCCGACCCGCGCCGAAGCCGGCGACGTGGCGAACGCGATCTTCGACGGCACCGACGCGGTGATGCTGTCCGGCGAAACGGCGGTCGGCTCGTACCCGGTCGAGGCGGTGGCGTGTATGCACCGCATCGCGGTGGAGACGGAGGCGCACATCCACCACACGCGGGCCTCCCACGCCGTGTACGACGCGACCGGCGACGACATCGACGACCCGATCACGCTGGCCGCGTGCTCGCTCGCGGGCGAGGTGAACGCGACCGCGATCGTGACGCCGACGCTGTCCGGGCGCACCGCGCGGCTGGCCGCGCGGTTCCGGCCGTGGGCGAGCGTCGTGGCGGTCGCGCCGACGGACGCGGTGCTGCAGCGGTTGGCACTGGTGTGGGGGATTACGCCGGTGCGGATGACGCCGGTCGCGCCCGGCGGCGACCGCATGGCGACCGCGGTCCACGACGCGTTCGCGGCCGGCACGGTGAAGGCCGGCGAGCGGGTGGTGGTGCTAGCCGGCCACCCGATCGCCGGCGGCCCGCGGTTCCCCACCGTGCGCGTCGTGCGCGTCGGCGCCGACGGCACGTCGTGCGAGCCATAATCGCTTGGCGAACCCGGAGCGTCAGCGACGGGGTGAACGGCGCATGCCTTCTGCGCGTTCACCCCGTCGCTGACGCTCCGGGTTCGCCCGCGTGTGCGGGGGTAGGTTTCTTCGCGTCGTGCGTGTCGCGCCCGTCATCGGTGCGGTGACGGCCCACCTCCGCGCGGTTTCGCGCGCGCCGCGCGCAATTCGTCCCCGCCCGCCCGTCGCATTGCCGAACTTTCCCGAAGACACTCACACACACGGTCACGCACGGCCCCGGGCCGCGCACACGCGCCCGTCGGCCGCCCCGCTCGCGGGCTGACCCACACCATTGAGGAGCACCGCCGAGCCATGCCCCACTCGCGCACGCGCCTTACCGTCGAAGCCCTCGAAGCCCGCGAAAACCCCGCGGCCCTCTTCACCGAAACGTTCGACGCCCTCACCCCGCCGGCGCTGCCGACTGGGTGGACGACGTGGAGCAGCGACGGCACCACCACGTTCACCAGCGCGCGGGGGGCGGGCGCGAACGGCACCGCCGGCCTCGCGTCGGAAGCCGGCAGCCGCACCGCGGCGCTCGCGTGGCACCCGCAGACGGTCTCCGCCGACACCGGCGCGGCCGTGTCGGTGCGCGCCGATTCGCTCGTCCCGGTGTACGTTTTCGCCCGAGGCGCGAACCTCGACACGGGCGCCAGGAGTTACCTCGCGGCGGTCGTCACGCGTGGGATGAAGGTGCAGTTGGTGGAGGTCAACGCCGGGGCGACGCGCGTGCTGGGCACCGTCGCCTCGCCGACGGCCGCGTACTTCTCGAACGGCTGGGTGCGCGTCTCGCTCGTGCCGGAGGGGAGCAGCGCGAAGGTCGAGTTGACGCGCCAGGACACCGGGCAGTACCTCTCTTCCGCCGGCACCTGGCAGACCGCGCCGACGAACGTGATTACCGCCGCGACCACGCTCACCACCGCGCAGGGGAAGATCGGCGTCGGCCGCAACGGCCTCTACTTCGGCGCGGTTTCGCTCGACGACTTCTCCGCGATCGGCACGTTACCCCCACCGGTGTCGCCGCCGCCCGCTGCGGGCGTCGTGCAGGCGTTCGACACGACCGCCGTCGGCTCCTCGCCGACCGGTTGGGACGGCTGGGCCACGGGCTCCACCGGTATCTTCAAGACGGCGACCGCCCGCGCGCTCAGCACGGGCAACGGGTTCGCCTCCGGCGGCATCTCCACCACGACGGCGCGGGCGTGGTCGGACACCGGCCTGCCGGCCGACGTGGACGTGTCCGCCGCGATCTACACCGACGGCCTCATCCCGGCGCAGGTGTTCGCGCGCGGCACCAACCTCCAGGGCACGACGCCGACCTACTACGCGATCGGCCTCACGCGCGGGCTGGACGCGAAGTTGGTAAAGGTCGTCAACGGGACCGAGACGGTACTCGGCTCGGTCAAGTCCACCGCGTACCTCAGTGGCCAGTGGGTCCGCGCCCGGCTGATCGCGGAGGGCGACCGGTTGCGCGTGCAACTGTACCGCACGGACACGCGACAGTGGCTCACGCCGGGCGGGGCGTGGAGCGACAGCCCGGACTTCGCGCTGGAGGCGCGCGACGCGAGCATCCGCGGCGGCGGCAAGGCCGGCGTCGCGCGCAAGGCCTCGGCCGCCGGCACGGTCGCGGTGGACGACTTCGAGGCGAAGCCCGCGGGCGCGAGCAGCGGACCACAGGTGACGGTGACGCGCGTCACCGGCACCGGGATCGTGACCGGCGAGGTGACCTATCGGGCGACCGTGACCGGAGCGGTCACCCGCGTCGAGTTCCGGCTGAACAACCTCGTCCGCGCGGCTTCCGCGACCGCGCCGGCCGAGTGGGCGTTCGACAGCACGACCGTCCTCAACGGCCTGTACACGCTCACCGTCCGCGCGTTCGACAGCGCCGGCAACGTCACCTCGAAAGACCTCACGCTGGTCGTGTCGAACGCGAACATGGACCCGCTGCCGGCCCCGGCGATCCCGAAGCACTACAGCCACATCCGCGTCGCACAGCTCGCGTACAGCGGCACGCCGGTCGCCAGCTCGTTCGAGCAGAACCTGCTCAAGAACAGCGTCGATCTGGTGATCCCGAACCCGCAGTACCTCTCCACCATTCAAAGCGCGTCGCCGGGCACGCCGCAGCTCATCTACAGCAACGTGTCGAACCTCTACCAGGGGTTGCTCACGGACTGGTTGCGGTACGCGGACCGCACCGGGGCGGCGCGCGAACTGGCGTTCTACCACGTCACCAAGCCGACCGCGTTCCAGGGCGCGAGTCCGTCGTCGCAGCCGGTCAACTACTTCTGGGGCGTGTACCAGTCGAGCGGCACCGCCGCCCCGGTGGACGTGACCTCCGCGGCGCGCGGCGGGCGCACCACGAACGTGAAGTTCGGCGACGCCGGCACGACCACCGCGATCGGGTTCATCGAGAAGTTCCGCGAGTTGAACGTCACGCTGGTGCGCGGCGCCGCGAGCGGTTGGGCGGGCGTGTGGGAGTACGCGACCGCCGTGGACGCGAACGGCAACGCGACCGCTTGGAAGACGCTGGCGCTGAAGGCGGACGCGACCAACGGTCTGAAGGCGTCGGGGCGCATCACCTTCGACCCGCCGCGCGACTGGGTGCCTTCCGCGATGACGGCGGGCGGCGACCGGTTCTATTCGGTACGGTTCCGCGTGACCGCCGGCACTACCGCGAGCGGCCCGGAGTTGAAGACGATCTTCGGCCGCGACTACGTGAACGCGAACGGCGGGCAAACCGGTATCATCCCCGCGTTCGACTACACCGCCGACGCGAACCGCGACGGCTACCTGAGCGACACCGAGTACGCCAACCGGCAGGCCGGGTATGACGCGCGATTCGTGTACGAGTCGCGGCTGTTCTACCCCTTCTACGGGCAGATGCGGTTCGTCACCAACCCGTCGGCTTCGGCGGTGCGCCACTGGGCCGCCGACTACCACGTGCGGCTGCTGAACGCGAACCCGCTCGCCGACGGCATCTTCATGGACAACGCCACCGGCAAGCTGCCGTTCGCGGGCACGAGCGTGTTGGAGCCGACCGCGAGCTTCGGCGACGGCTCCGGCGCGCTGATGAGCCAGTTGTCGCGCGCCATCTCGCCGCGGTGGGTGCTGGCGAACACGGCTGGGGGCGCGACGACCGCGGACCCGATCGTCGCGGGTTCGGCCGCGTCGTTCGAGGAGTTCTTGATCCGCCCGATGTCGGCGAACTGGTCCGAGGTGGGCGACGCGGTCGCGCTCGCGAGCCGGCGGCTGAACGCGGCCGGCAGCCCGCTGCTGGTGATCGACAGCAGCCCCCAAGGCGGGTCACGGACGGACCCGCGCACGCAGGTCGCGACGCTCGCGTACTACTACCTGCTGGCGGACCCCGACCGCACGTTCCTGATGTTCTTCGGCGGCGACAGCCCTGCAACCTCGTGGACGCAGCACTGGTCGCCCGCGGTGAACGTGGACGTGGGCGCACCGGCGGGCGCGCTGCGAATGCTCGCGACCGGCGCCGACCCGGCCAACTCCTCGCTCACCTACCAGGTGCTGGCGCGCGACTACGCGAACGCGCTGGTGCTGTACAAGCCGCTGTCGTACGCGCAGGGCAAGGGCGAGGGCACGACCGCCGACAGCACCGCGACGACGCACGACCTGACCGGCAGTTACCGCACGGTGAACGCCAACGGCACGCTGGGAGCGGTGGTCACGTCGGTGACGCTACGCAACGGCGAAGGCGCGATTCTGGTGAAGGCGTGACGCGCTGCGTTCTTGGTCTTGGTTTTGTGGCACAGACATTCCTGTCTGTGCTGTTCTGAGATGAGAAGTCGCACAGACAGGAATGTCTGTGCCACAAAACCAAGAGAAGAGGTGGGCCTCGAGACTCGGCACCACCCTACAAAGCCTTCAGCAACTCCGCGACGGCCGCGTCCGCGACGCACTTCCCGCGGCGCGTCAGCCGCACTGACAACCCGTCGTCACTCACGATGTCGTTGTCGCGCAGCAGCGCCAGCGCCGCGGGCGCGAGCGCGTCCAACTCGAAGCCGGTCTGATCGCGGAACGCCAGGCGGTCGATCCCGTCCGCGCGGCGGAGTTGCGTCGCCATCGTCTCGAACGCCCGCGCGCGCGGCGCCAACTCTTCGCGCTGGAACGCGACCGGTTCGCCGCCAAGCGCCTTGCGGATGTAGAGCTTCGTGTCGCGCACGTTCAGCTCGCGCGCGCCGTGTACGTAGCGCGCGGCCCCCACGCCGAAGCCGTAGTACGCCTCGTTCGCCCAGTACCGCTCGTTGTGCCGACACCGGAATCCCGGCTGCGCGAAGTTCGATATCTCGTAGTGCTCGAACCCGGCCGCGCCGAGCCGGTCCATCGCGTGTTCGTACATCGCGAGTTCGTCGTCCTCACCCAGAGCCACGACCGTGCCGCGACTCTGACGCTTCCACAGCGGTGTGCCCTTCTCGTAGGTCAGGCCGTAAGTGGAGATGTGGGAGGGCGCGAACGCGAGCGCCGCGTCGAGGTCCGCGACCCACCCCGCGAGCGTGGAACCCGGCGCGCCGAAGATCAGGTCGAACGAGACGGTGGGGATGTGCTTCCGCACCGCTTCGACCGCTCGCGGGATGTGGTCGGGAACGTGCCGCCGATCGAGGACCGCGAGCGAGTCCGGCTGGAACGACTGCACGCCGATGCTGACGCGGTTCACGCCGAACGCGGCCAGCACCGCGGCCTTCTCCTCGGTGACGCTGTCGGGGTTCGCTTCGATGGTGAACTCCGAAGTAGGTGCCGCTTGCCGAGCGGCACGACTGTCCAACTCGTGAGGCGATACGAGGTGCGACGCCGTGCCGCTCGGCAAGCGGCACCTACCAGGCGGAAGCCACCGCGTCACGGCGCGCAGCAAGCGATCCAACTGGTCCGCGGACAGGTGCGTGGGCGTGCCGCCGCCGATGAACAGGCTCTCGACCGGGCGCGGTTCGCCCAGCGTCGCGAGTTCGGTCGCGATTGCTTCGAGGTACAGGTCGATGAGGTGGTCGTTCCCCGCGGTCACGGCGAAGTCGCAGTACCCGCAGTGGTGCGCGCAGAACGGGACGTGGATGTACGCGGTGCGCGGTTCGAGCCAAGCTGACATGAGGGAATTGTAGGCGAACCCCGCCCGCAAGGGCGGGGGTTACGATCCGAGTGCGAACACCCCCGCCCGCAAGGGCGGGGTTCGCCTCGACCGTTACGGAAGCAGGAACGAGACGCCGGTGATGACCCCGGCGTTGGCGATCCACCCGGCGGTACTTAGGCCGGGCGGGTACAGGTAGTACGGGCTGGGGGCGCCCGGCAGGCACTTGCCGGCGCTGGTGTCCCAGAAGCCGGACGACCACCCGGTGACGAGGCTGCCGGGCCACAGCAGCACGTCGCGGTAGAAGTGCCCCGCCGACACGAGCGTCGAGAGCGGGCCGAGATCCCAACCGGCGCGCTCGGCGTTCTTCTCCTCGAAGTGCAGCCGCCGGTGGACCACGTACCCCGGTTCGACGTACAGCGTCCGCGGCGTATACGCCGAAGTCTTCG
>CANLGS010000113.1 GCA_947490035.1 Gemmataceae bacterium | reverse complement strand
CGCTTGCAATAAGCTGTGTTCGTCCGCGACGGCGACGGCCGTCGCCCACTCCGCGTTGAGTTGCAACAAATCCTTCGCGCGATTCTCGACCGTGCAACTCAGCATCTCTTGACGGAGGTGTGTCAGTCCCGCCTCGTCAACACCGAGCAGCGCGAGTTCGAGTGCGTAGGTTCGCGTGTAGTCGTAGCGGTTGCAGTAGGGGGGAGACGTGATGAGCGCGTCGTATGCGTTTGCTTCCAGCCGAGGCAAGATGTCGAGGCAAGACCCGTTGTGAAGCTGAATTGCCCCGCGAGAACCGTCGTCGTCAAACAGGCTGACCGGCTGTGTCGGCGCGATGTCGGCGACCATGTCCTTGAGTTTCGCGCGGATCGCGTTCCGAAATTCGAGAATCTCCCCTTTGTCGAACGTCTTGCCGCCGCTCGTTCGCGAGGAGCGGTAGTCCCAACGGAGGTACTGCCCGTCTTTTCGTGTGTAACTCACTGACTCCAACACACACAACAGCGCGAATCGCAAAACGGCCTGCACCCGCGTGTTCTCTTGCTGAATCGCGGCGAGGTAACGCTCGATCCCCTCCCGCGTCGCGTCGGGATACGCGTCTTTCGTGATTCGCAATTCCGGGAGTTTGGCGACCGCCGGGCACGTTTCCCACGGACACTCCAACGCCCACCGTCGGAGGGCGCGGACATCGGATTCCGTGAACTCCGTCTCGATCGTGCGCCGGGTCGCGATGAGTTCTTGCCCGATTGGCAGGAGTTCGATCCCCTCTGTGTTCAAGCCAAGCCCACTCGCGGCGAACAGTGTCGTGCCGCTACCCGCGAACGGGTCGAGAACCGTTCCGCTCGTGATGCCGTTCTGTTGCAGGAAGTGTTCAACCAGCGATGCCGAAAATCCTTCCTTGTACTTGTACCACCGTACACGGGACGAGTCTTGTTGCCCTGGAAGCTCACCAAAGACCGCGTCAGGGATTTCGTTTCAACAACCTTGGCGCCCCACCGCGCGACGGATTGCTGATCGAGTTCCTCGATCTCGGTAAGAGCCGGGTTCTGCACTTCCATGAGTAACGGGCCCGGGTGGAAAGAGTTTTGACCGCTGGAGTCTATCAGCCCAACCGCGCGCGGGAAAGGTGGAACACGTCCGCTTTACTCGCGCCTCTCGAACTCGTGCCGGTGCCCTCGCGCTCCTTTCTGCGGGTGCCGCCAATTCCGCGCGGCGATAATGTGTAAATACGTTCACTAATCGGCAGCTTCCGACCCAGAATGCCAAGACCAAGAGTGGCACTCTGGCACTCTGACCCCCTCTAACTACCCAATCCCGCCTGGGAGCGGCGCGCACGCGACAGGCCGCACGACCCGCGTTGTCGGCGTAGGCGGGCCATCCCACGGCCGCGTCAGGCTTGAACACTTCTTTACAAAATCACGTAACGGGTCGGTTGCCGCACCCTTGAGGACGCTCAAACGCGCTGGTAGGCTAGACCCGTGTTCGCGATCCGTTCCGAGTAACTCCCCCGACCGGTCCCCGAGGTTGCACATGCGCGCGACGGTCTTCACCGCGGTGTTCGGGTTGCTGATCGTCGCGACTTACGCGGTCGGCGGGAAAGAGATCGACTACGCCCCCACCTCGCCGGCCTCGATGCCTCTGGTCGCGGAGGGGCCGGGCGACGCGGCCGTCGAGCAGCTCATCAAAGACCTCGCGTCCGAAGACTGGCGCACACGCGAGAAAGCCGGCCTCGACCTCGCCGCGAAGGGCGAGAAGGCGCTGCCGTTCATGCGCCGCGTGCTGCACAGCACCGACAACCCCGAAGTGCAACGCCGGCTCGCGGTGCTCGTCAAGCGGATGGACCACGACCGGCTCGTTTCGCCCAAGCGGGTTACGCTGTCCGCGAAGGACCGGACCGCCAAGCAGATCATCGACGACATCGCCAAACAGACCGGGTACAAGATCGAGTTCGGCGAGTCGTCGGAGACGAAGCACTCGTTCGAGTTCAACAACACCCCGTTCTGGCAGGCCATCGACGCCGTCGCGAACGCGGCCGGGCTTACCGTCCAGACCGAGTACGAAGACGACACCGTCCGCATCTACACCCAGGACGCGGTGAACCCGTACTCGGCCTACGCCGGGCCGTTCCGGTTCATCGCGACCAACATTCAGTCGAACCGCAGCGTGCAGTTGTCCGGCATCAGCAAGCGCGGCGGGAACAACCGCGTGCAGGAGTACATGAGCCTGAGCTTCCAGGTGAACTCGGAGCCGAAGAACCCGATGCTCGGCATCTCGCAGCCGGAACTGCTGGTGGTGACGGACAACCTCGGCGGCTCGCTGATGCCGCCGCGCGATCGCAACGACAACGAGTACCGCTCCGGGTACTACAACCGCGGCAGCCGCTCGCACAACATGTCGATGAGCGTGAACCTCGTCCGCGCCGACCGCGGCGCGACGAGCATCAAGACGCTGAAGGGCCGGGTGCGGGTCGAACTGCTGTCGGGCACGTCGCCGGAGGTGGTGATCGCGGACCCGCTGAAGGTGAAGAAGCAGACGTTCGCCGGGCGCACGGCCGATCTGGAACTGACGGCCGTGGACGAGGACGCGAACACGAAGGGCGTGTACCTGGTGAACGTGACCGCGAGGAGCCGCGTGCCGGTGGACCCGCGCCGCGGCGACGACTACATGTGGGCGAACAACATCCAGCAGCGCATCGAGCTGATGGACGAGAAGGGCACGCGGTACTTCAGTTACGGGTTGCAGGCGAGCAACCACGTCCCCGGCGGCTTGCAGATGACGATCATGTACGGGCCGAACGACCGCCGCACCGGTCAGCCCGGCCCGAAGCTCGGCGCGCCGGCCAAACTCGTGCTGACCGAGTGGCACACCGTCACGCACGAGGTGACGTTCGAGTTCAAGGACATCCCGCTGGCGTAGGGGACAGAGGACAGAAGGCAGAAGAGCCGCAGATGACGCAGACGGACGCAGATTAGAACGAAGAAGCAGAATTGTTCAAAACACTCTTCTGTCTTGGTCTTGATCTGCGTCCGTCTGCGTCCGTCTGCGTCATCTGCGGCTCTTCTGCCTTCTGTCCTTGATCTCTGCCCTACTCGTCAGCGGCTTCCGCGGCGATCTTCTTGTACATCTCGATCGCCTTCTTGAACGTCTTCTCGGCCTCGGCGCGCTCTTCGGCCTTGATCCCCGCGCCGCGAACCTTCCACAGTTGCTCGATCATGCCGATGCACCACTTCGCGCTCTCGCGGCTCGCGCGGATGGGTTGACCCGCGACGATCACGTTCACCGGGTTGGTGTGCATCTGCGGGAAGTGGCGGATCGCGACCCACGAACTCTTGTCGATGCTCACGTCGAACGCCACGTCGTGAATCTTGTCGTCGGCCGGAACGTCCTTCGACGCGACCACCTTCCCGTTCACCACGAGTTCGAGCTTGCGGACGTTGCCGGTGGGCGCGACCGCGCCGGGCGCGGTCCCCAGAGAGATGTCCTTCGCGAACGCGACCTTCGCGGACACCTTCACGGTCCCGGGCTTGTCGAGTTTCACATCGCCGTAACCGGGGCTGGTGCCGTTCACGCCGAATTCCAGTGCGTGCGCGTAACCGTCGGAGACGTAGGAGCGTCCTTGCGCGATGCCCCTGCACCAGGCGCCGTAATCGACCACGTCGGTCTTCTTGCCGAGTTGCACGTACACGCGACCCTGTCCGACGCGACTGCCGCTGATGCACGGGAAGTCGGTTTCGCCGCTGGCCTTCAGCGGGAAGCCGCAGTTCATGATGTGGTACCAGCAGTTCCACTCCGGCACGCGCGCGGTGTCCATCGCCGAAATGAAGTCGCACACGCCCATCGCGGTGCTGACGCAGATTTCTTGGGCGCCGATGCCGTTCATCTCCGGGATGTTCAGGTTCGGGAGCTTATCGACGGCGCGAAGCGTACTCTGCGCGAGTTCGATCTCCGTCACCTTGCCGTCGCCGTTGGCGTCAATCGTGGCGAATGGCTCCGGTAGCGGCCACGCGCCGGCCGCCGCGTCCTCCTTCGTGATGTGGCCCTTGCCGCCCTTGTCCAGCGCGACGAATAGCCGCCGCGTCGCTTCCTTCGGGTTCACGCCGAGGCCGTTCGCGGAGTGCGCGTAGCCGGTCACCGCGCCCTGATCCTTGCCCCACTTCATCAGCGGCGTCGTCCACGTCGGCCAGCCCTTCGTCTTGGTGCCGTCGGAACCTGGGAAGGTCTGGTCGCGCAGGTTGAGCAGGCACACGTGGCCGAGCGCCTGCGAGCCGAAGCCGGATACCTCCACGTCGTACTTCAGCACGGTGAACGGTTCGCTCTTCTGCCACGGTTTCGCCTCGAAGAACTTGCGCTGGTAGTCGTAGCACGGCCCCCACGTGAGGCAGCAGCCGACGTTCAGCCCTTCGCCCTTCACGTGCAGGAACATGTGTTCGGGTAGGATGCCTTCGCTGGGGTTCGTGTAGTGCGCGCAACCGGCGGCGTGGATGTGGTGATCGCCGCTGAAGAACCCGTAGTCCGCGGGGTTCACCCACCGTTGGAGCTTCGCCTCGAACAGCGGAACCCCCTTGCCCGCCGGGCCGGGCGCGACGACCGTGAACTTGCGGCTCACGAGTTTGTACTCCGGCCCGCGCCCGAACTCGATGGTGAAGTCGCCCGGCGGCAGCAGGATCGTTTCGCCGTCGTGCCGGTAGATTTGCTTCTGGAAGAACAGGTCCGGGGCGAGCCGCTTCGCCTGCGGCGGGTACACGTGACCGCTCGCGTCGGTAATCAGGAACCGGCCCGTTGTCGGCTTGCCGTCCGAGTCGGTGATCTTCACCTTCACCTCGACCGCTTGCTTCACCTCGAACAGCACCGGCGTTTCCCCGCGAAAGCCCAGGTCTTGATTCCCCTGCCCGATGTCGAAGCCGATCGTCGCTTCGCGCTTGCCGGATTCCGACGAGTAGATGAGGACGATGGCGTATTCGACCTTGAGACCGCTGAGCGTGTCGGTGAGCGGCGGCGCGGTGAACACCTCGACGCCGAGGAACCGCTCGACGATCTTCGGGTCGTCCTTCGGGTTCTTGGCCTGCCCGCCGGCACCGCTGTACACGTTACCGGCTTGCGGACTCATGATCTTGAGTTGCTTCTTCACGGTGCTGTCGTTCATCACCTTCACGAGAACCGGCGTCCACCCGGCTTGCTGAAGTGCGGTGCTGCCCGGCCCCTTCGCGACCTTCAGCCGCGCCTCCGGGTTGATCGTGACCGCGAACAGCACGTGCTTGTCGAGAACCTCCTGCACCTTCTTCGCGTCCTTGTCTTCGATGGCCTTCGCGAGCGCCTTGCTCGCATCTTCGGGTAGCGGCGTGCCGAGGAAGTCGAGCGCCTTGACGACGCGGGCCGCGTTCGCGGCGAGCGGTTGACCTTCGACATCCGCTACGATGGGAACGTCCGCGGCGCGCGTGGCGCCCGCGAGACTGAACAGCGCGAACAGCGCAAGGGAGAGGCGGAGCATGAGGCGTGACTCCTGCGAGGTGGGGAACTTCCGCTCTTGTACTCGTGCCGACGACCAGACGCACGCATTTTCCGACCGCGGTTACGGTCGCACACACAGGGCGGAAGCCCTGTGCCTTTTGGGGCACGCGAGTTCTGCTATAATCGACCTACCGTTCCCACACCGAGGCGCAGGCAGGCGCAATGAAGATCGTGAAATACCCGCACCCGGCACTCCGCGCGAAGGCCCGGCCCGTGACCGCCATCGACGCGGACATTCAGAAGGCCGCCGGCGAGATGCTGGAGTTGATGTACAAGAGCGAAGGGCTGGGCCTGGCGGCGCCGCAGGTCACGCTCGACTACCAGATGATCGTAATGAACTTCGCGGGCGAAGCCGACCGGAGCGATCAGGAGGTTGTCGCCATCAACCCGGTGATCGTGGAGCCGCTTGGCGGCACCGTGAACGACCGCGAAGGGTGTCTGAGTTTCCCCGGCCTGTACCAGAACGTGCGCCGCGCGAAGAGCGTGCGCGTACAGGCGTACAACCTGAAGGGCGAACTGTTCGAGATGACGTGCCACGACCTCCCGGCCCGCGTGTGGCAGCACGAGATCGACCACCTTCAGGGCACGCTGTTCATCGACAAGATGGGTTCGCTCGGGCTGTCGCGCAGCCAGCGCGACCTGGAGAAGTTCGTCGCGGACTTCGAGAAGGCCAAGAAGAAGGGCGACCTGCCGCCGGACTTAGAGCCTCGCCTTTAGCTGTTGGCTGTTGGCGATTAGCCAGAACAAGACAAGCGTTGTTGCGGGCCCAATTCCAAGGATTGGCTAACAGCTAATAGCTAACAGCCAACAGCTTCTATGCGTCTGGTGATGATGGGAACGGGGACGTTCGCGGAGCCGACGTTCGAGGCGCTGCTCGGCGCGTTCGGAAGCGATGTCGTCGGGTTGGTGACGCAGCCGGAGCGCGACGCCGGCAGCAAGCGCGGCAGCACGCGACAGACCGGCAAGGGCATGGCGAACATCGCCCGCGCCGCCGGCGTGCCGGTCGCGCAACCTGAAAGCATCAACACAGGCGAAGGGCTGGAACTGCTCCGCGCGATGCAGCCGGATTTGCTCGTGGTCGCGGCATACGGGCAGATTCTCTCGAAGGACGTGCTGACGGTTCCGACACGCGGCACGATCAACGTTCACGCGTCGCTGCTGCCGAAGTACCGCGGCGCGGCCCCGGTCGCGTATGCCATCCTCGGCGGCGAATTTCAAACCGGCGTGACCATCATCAAGGTGACGCCCGGCCTCGATAGCGGCGACATGATCCTGCAAGAAGCGCTCGACATTCTTCACACCGACACAACGGGTTCGCTCGAAGCGCGGCTCGCGGAAGTCGGGTCGAGCCTGGCGGTCGAAGCCGCGCACAAGTACGCGGCCGGCGGTCCCATAGAGGGCATCAAGCAAGACCCGGCACTGGTGACGAAGGCGCCGAAGATCAAGAAGGAGTTCGGGCTGATCGACTGGACGAAGCCCGCGGACTCCATCGAGCGGTTCGTGCGCGCGATGCAACCGTGGCCGACCGCGTACACGTTCCTGCACCGCCCCGGCAAGGAACCAATGCGAGTGATTGTGAGCCAGACGGGAGGGATTCACGTTCACGCGGCAGCGGGTGATTTGGAGTCCGGAGCCGGCGAACTGATCGACTTCGTCCATCCAGGTTTCGGTGTTCGTTGCGGTCCCGCCATGTTGCATGACGTTGTCGAAATCACCGAACTTCAGCCCGCGGGCAAGAAGAAGATGACGGCGGAAGAGTTCTTGCGGGGCTATCCCATCGTTGAAGGCTTGCGGTTCGGGCCGGAAGTGCTGACATGACGATCACCGCACGGCAAGTCGCGGCCGATGTGCTGAACCGGTCGCGGTCGCGCGACGGGTTCGTCGCGGAACTCATCGACGACGCGCCGGGCAGCGCGAATCTTAGCCCGCAAGACCGAAGGTTCCTCACGCAACTGGTGTTCGGCGTCACCCGCCGCGCGGGCACGCTCGACGCCATCCTCAAGCCGTTCATCCAACTGCCGCTGCACGCGGTTCAGCCGCGCGTCTGGGACTTGTTGCGGTTGGGCGCGTTCCAGCTCACGTTCCTCACGCACGTTCCCAAGCACGCGGCCGTCAACGAAACGGTGGAGCTTGCACCCTACGTCGGCGCGATGAAGGCGAAGGGGTTCGTGAACGGCATCATGCGCCGCGTGTCGGAGTTGGTGACGGACGAGTTCACGGACAAGCCCGGCGCGGACGCGGTGCCAATCGACCACCGCTACCGCAAGCTCGCGCGCGCCATCCTCCCCGATCCCGTCACCGACCCCGCGGGGTACTTCGCGGCGGCGTTCTCGTTCCCGCCGTGGCTCGCGAACCGCTGGCTCGAACGCTACGGCCCCGACGAATGCACTCGCCTGGGCTTCTGGTTCAACGCGCCTCCGCCGTTGTGGATTCGCGTCAACAAGCTCCACGCGAGCCGCGAGAGCTACCGCATTCAGCTCGCGGGGCAGACCATCGACGCGGAACCCGGCGAACACCCGCAGTCGCTCCGGTTCCCCGAACACCACCCCATCCGCGACCTGCCCGGTTACGCCGAAGGCGACTTCGCGGTACAGGATCATTCGTCGATGCTGGTCGCGAGCGCGCTCGGAGTGAAGCCCGGCATGCACGTCCTCGACGTGTGCGCCGCGCCCGGCGGCAAGACCACACACTTGATGGAGTTGATGGACAACCGCGGCAAAATCACCGCGTGTGACATCGACCCGAAGCGGTTGGAGACAGTGACAACGCTATGTCAGCGGCTCCGCGTCAAGGGCGTGGAAACGGTCGTGCTGGACGCGAAGGGTGATCTTCCGGTGGGTCTGTTCGACGCGGCGCTGGTCGATGTGCCGTGCAGCAACACGGGCGTACTCGGCCGCCGGCCCGAAGTGCGGTGGCGGCTCAAGCCGAACGAGTTCGAGCACCTCATCCGCCTCCAGACGCGGTTGCTCATCCTCGCCAGCGAGCGCGTCAAGCCCGGCGGCGCGGTGGTCTACTCGACGTGCAGCATCGAGCCAGACGAGAACGAGGGTGTCGTCAAGGCGGTGTGTCGCGGGATGCGGAGCATGTCGCTCGAAGCGGAAGGCCACGCGGTGCCGGGGCGCCCGTCCGACGGCGGGTACTGGGCGCGGCTGCGGCGCGGTTGAAGACGAGGAGAAGGGGAGAAGGGGAGACAAGGAGAAGGGGAGATAAGGACGGGTCGCTTCTGTCTCCTTGTCTCCTTGTCTCCTTGTCTCCTTGTCTCCTTGTCTCCTTGTCTCCTTGTCTCCTTGTCTCCTTGTCTCCTTGTCTCCTTGTCTCCTT
>CANLGS010000112.1 GCA_947490035.1 Gemmataceae bacterium | reverse complement strand
GGGGCGGGGTACGGAATGCGGCGAGAGTGGTCATGGGGCCTCCTGCCCGGACAGGCGAAACACTTTCACCCAGCAGAACTCACAATGAAGGGAAACGCCAGACCAACTTCCCGTTCGCCGAGGACTACACTCCAGAAAAGCACCTCACGCGGAGCGTGAGGACTACACTCCAGAAAAGCTACACTCACTTCTTCTCTTCGATCTTCTTGATCTCGATTCCCTTGAACGCGACCGGCTCGTTGTGCCCGGCGAAGCCGAAGTGACCGCTCGTGCGGTCCTTGCCGGGGTGCGGTTGCTTGTCCTTGAACTCCGTCACCTTGCTCAGGTCCGCGTCGAGGATGCGCGTGCCGTTCAGTTCCACTTGCAGCGTCGAACCCTTCGCGGTCACCTCGATGAAGTTCCACTCGCCCACGGGCCGCAGGTAGCCGCGGTGCGCCGCGACCATGCCGTAAGCGGAGCCGTTGAACTGCCGCGGGTCGAGCTTCGCGTACTTGGGGTCGGTGTCGTCGAGGATTTGTAGTTCGCACATGGCGAGCGTCGCGACGTGCGCGTTGCCGCCGGGCGAGCGGAGCGCCAGCCCGTTGTTGCCGCCGGGCGGGAGCTTGTATTCGAGGCGTGCCGTGAAGTCGGCGTACTCGGCCTTCGTGTAGATGTTCCCGCCCTTCTTCGGCTTGCAGACGATCGCGTTGTCGATCACTTCATACTGGTCGATGGGACCGGCCCAGCCGTCGAAGTCCTTGCCGTTGAACACTGACTCGAAGCCCTTCGCGTCGTGTTTGCGGAGGATCGCGTTCGCCTCGCTCGCGGGGATTTCGCGAACGAACAGGTTGCGCCAGCGGATCTCACCGCCGTGCGTTTGCAGCAGAATCTTGCCGACCTTCGGGAGCGGGGATTTGCGGTCCCAGAAGTTCTCCATACGGGCGTGATCGACAACCAGTTTGCCGTTCAGGTAAACCGTGGTGCGCTCGCCGACCTGCACGATGCGGAACGTGTTCCACTCCCCGAACGGCTTGTCCGCGAGCACGAGCGGGTCGCGGCCGGGCGCGCCGAGCGTGTTGTTGAACAGCCCGCCGCTGCCGAGGTGCGGCTTGCGGGTGGGGTTCTTCTCGTCGAACTTCTGGTTTGCGTCCCAGATTTGCACCTGCGGCGTGTTGCGCAGGTAGATGCCGCTGTCGGCCTTCGCGACGGTCTTGTACTCGACCAGCAACTCGATGTCGCCGTACTCCTTATCGGTGGCGAGGTACGCGCCGCTGCCGTCGTTCACCAGTTCGTCCTTATCGACACTCCAGTGCTTCTTCGCGTCGGCGGTCCACTCCTCCAACTTCTTCGCCTTGTCTTCCGGCGCGAGCTTCGCGAAGTCGATCGGCCCCGCGCCTTTGGCGTGGATGGCCCACCCGTGCCAGCCGGCGAGGTCTTTGCCGTTGAACAGCGGCGCGAACCCCTTCGGCGGTTCGGCTGCCAGAAGGGGGAATGCGACGACGAGGAGAAGTGAGCCGGAGAGGAGGTATCGCATGGGAAAGTCCGAGGGTCTCGTAGGGTGGGACAAGGCTTTGCGCAGGCCCACCCTCTTGGTTTTGGTCTTGTGGCACAGACATTCCTGTCTGTGTTTCAAAGGCACACAGACAGGAATGTCTGTGCCACGAAAGAAGAGGTGGGCCTGCGCAAAGCCTTGGCCCACCCTACTTCTTGGCTGGCACAACAGGCCCGGCGCCGCTGAAGTTGTACACGTAGGCGGTGCCGTTGGCTCCAGCGACGGCGAACCTCTCCCCGTTGGGACTGATGGCGAAGTCGCGGCAGTTCGCGGGGACGTTGATCGTGTGAACGCCGACCGGTTCGTCGTTCTTCCAGAACCACACGCGGCCCTGCCCGGCGCCGCCGGCCGCGATCACCGCGCCCGACGGGTGGAAGCCCACGCCCCACGCGGTCCCCTGGAACACGTCCTTCGGCTTGAGCAGTTTCGCCTTGCCGGATTGCCAGTCGATCAGCACCACGACCGGGTTGCCCACGCCCGCGAACGCGTTCGACACGTTGGTGATGCCGCACAGCGCGACCGCGGAGCCGTTGGACTTGAACGCCATCCCGCGCGCGCCGCCGATGTCGGCCATGAAGCCGGGGTCGTACTTGTGCAGCACCTTCGCGTCGAAGTCGCGCTCGCACTTGCCCGTCTTCAGGTTCCAGTCCTTCACGACGCCCTTGAGGTCGCACGAGACGAGCCGCGAACCGTCCGGGTGGAACGCGACGTTGTACACGTGCGACGTGTGCCCTTCGAGCGTACTGATCGCGGCCCCATCAGAAGCCTTCCACAGCTTCACGGCGTTGTCGTTGCCGCAGCTCGCGGCGGTGAGTCCGTCGGGGCTGACCGCGACCGCGCGCGTCCAGCCGTCGTGCGCCTGCACGGTCTTGATGGGCTTGGGCGCGTCGGCTTCGCCCTGCCACCAGATGAGTTTGCCGTGGTAGTCGGCGGAGACGAGCATGAACGGCGGCGCCTTCGGCGCGGGCACGCCCGCGACGCCGAACCCGCCGATGCCTTGAATCGCGCTCTGCTGTTTCGGCCACGCGTCGAAGTCGGCCGGGGCAACTGGGGACGGCGCGACGAACGCCAGCCCGCGCGCCCAACTGGAGTGGCCCGCGAACGCGGTCTTCGCGCCGGTGAGCAGGTCGAACCGCTGTACGGTGTCGTCTTCGGCAGTGACGAACAGGAAGCGACCTGACGGATCGAAGCGGCAGCCGAGGAGCGGCTTCGCGTGCTTCAGCTCGCGCTCGACGCGCGCGGCGGTGGGGTCGAGGATCGCGCGCGGGGGTGGGATGGACATGGGATGGGTTCTTGGTTTTGTGGCACAGACATTCCTGTCCGTGTGTTTTGTCTTTTGGTTTTGTGGCACAGACATTCCTGTCCGTGTGTTTTGTCTTTTGGTTTTGTGGCACAGACATTCCTGTCTGTGCGGTGGCACCTTCCCAGCACACGGACAGGAATGTCTGTGCGCCGGACGCGGACGGGCGGCCGGTGCCGATGCGCAGTGGCACCTTCCCAGCACACGGACAGGAATGTCTGTGCCACAAAACACCGGCCTCAGTCCGCGCGCCCGGCCTGGTACAGCCACGGGTACGCGTCCGGCGTTTCCGCAAGACCGGCTTTCACCGGGTTGTAAAGAATGTACGTCCAGGTTTCTTCAAGCTCGCGGTCGTCTCGCACGATACGGTCGTACCCCTCGTCCTGCCAGAGCGTACCGCCCCGCTCGCGCCGGCGGTTGATGGCATGCGACGAGAAGCCTTTCACGCTCTTCGTCAATTCCGAAAGGTCGTGGAAGTCGATCGGAGCCGGGTCCGACAGGTTCAGCGGGAGCGGCCGAACAAGTGCGTGCGCGTGATCGGGCATCACGACGGCCGCGTACACGGCCCATCGCTTCCCGTCCCAGAACCGAATCGCGTTCAGCGCAACCGCGCGGTCTTCCGGTTCCAGTTCTCGCCCGCCAATCACGCGGCACGTGAGGAAGTACGTCGCGCCCGGTTGCTTCCAGTGCGGGAGGTTACGGTACGTCGTCGTGAATTGTCGAACGGGAGGCATGGCAGCTCTCTTCCACTGCCGACGTTCGGGAAGAAGCACAGACAGGAATGTCTGTGCCACAAGACCAAGAGAAGCAGCACAGACAGGAATGTCTGTGCCACAAGACCAAGACACATTCACTACGCCAGCGCCTCTTCAATGGCAGCCGTCTTCGGGTCGGCGACGGGCACCGGGCGCTCGTTCGGGTAGAAGTTCTTCGTGCTGTCGAGACCGACCGCGCGAAGGTACGTGTGGAACAGGTGGCCGCTGTAGACTTCGCGGTCGGTCACGGCGGTGCCGGTCGCGTTCGTCTTGCCGACCACCACGCCGCCCTTGATGCCGGCGCCGGCCATGCACACGCTCCACGCCTTCGACCAGTGGTCGCGACCGTAGCGGTCGTTGATTCGCGGCGTGCGGCCCATCTCGCTCATCACCACCACCAGCGTGCTTTCCAGCATCCCGCGATCACTGAGGTCGTCGAGAAGTGCTGCAAAGGGGCGGTCGAACTCGCCCAACTGTTCGATGTGGAAGTCGAAGTTCTCGTGGTGCGTGTCGTAGTTCGAGTGCGACACCTTCACGTAGGTCACGCCGGCTTCGAGCAGTCGGCGCGCGAGCAACAGGTGCCGGCCGAAGTCGTGGCGCCCGTACCTGTCCGCGAGCTTCGGGTTCTCCTTCTCCGCGTCGAACACTTCGGCCTGCTTCACGACGCGCTCGGCCTGCGTGTACGACTCGGTGTACGCTTCCGTGGAAGCCGACTTGCGGGACTTCGCGAACCGGTCGTTGAGCTTCTGGCGGAACGCCTCGCGCTCGGCGTCGGCGTCGGCCGCGAGGTTCGCGGGGCGGAAGATGTCCGCCGGCGGCTTGCCGTCGCCGAGCGACACCGACGCGAACTTCGGCCCTAAGAAGGTCGCGTCGCCGCCGGTGAACCCGCTCCCGCCCTTCGGCAGAATCTGGATGTGGCCCGGCAGCGACGACTCGTTCGAGCCGAGCAGTTTCGCGGACACCGCGCCGATGTGCGGGTAGTTGATGCCCGGTTCCATCTTCCGCCCGGTCAGCATGATCTTCTCGCCAACGCCGTGGTCGTCGGAGATCGAGTTGAGGCTGCGCACGATCGCGAGCCGGTGCGCCTGCTTCGCGGTGTGGGGCAGTAACTCCGAGATGCGCGTGCCGGTGACGGAAGTCTGAATCGCCTTGAACGGCCCGCCGGTGTCGGTGTTCGGCTTCGGGTCCCACGTTTCGAGCTGGCTCACGCCGCCCGACAGGAAGATGACCATCACGCGCTTCTGCGATTTCTTCAGTTCGGCCGCGGACGCGGGGTTGGCGAACCCGCCGAGGCCGAGCGCGGCCGTGGACCCCAGCGCCGAGCCGAGGAACGCGCGGCGCGAGACGTGCGAAGCGGTGTTGCAGGCGTAGTTGCAGTGCGGCATGGGAACTCCTGAGTGTGGTCCGCCGCTCCGCGGCGGTCTTCTGTCTTTTTGAACTCAAGCGAAGACCGCCACGGAGTGGCGGACCACACTAATGGTTGAATCGGAACTCGGCGCTGGCGATCATCGCCCACACCAACTCGTTGATCGTCGTCTGTCGGTCCTTCGCGCCCTTGAGCGCGTCGGCCACGTCATTGCGTTCGTCGACGGTCGGCCGGCGCGACAGCACTGCGGCAAATATCTCGTCCGCGACCGCGTCCGGGTTGGTGATCTTGCTCAAGCGGTCGGTCAGGTTGCCGGCGCGCGGCGGCAGCAGTCCGCGAACGGCGGCACCGTACTTCAGGAACAGCGTCTGGTCGAGCGTCGCGGAGAAGTTCTCGCCCGCGTCGCCGGCCTTGCCGCCCAGCATGGTGCGGAACGGCGCCAGTCGGGGCGCGAGCCGGGCGTCGAGCTGCACCTCGGTGCCCTTCGCGCCGAGCGCGGTTCGTTCGGCGTCCGTGTGGCCGGTGGCCTGCATCAGCGCGTAGGCGAACTGCTCCGGCGTGAGCGGCTTCAGCACCGCGACCAGGTACCGGTCGCCGGTCGCGTCTTCCAACCCCGCGGGCGCTTCGCTGGACCGCTGGTAGGTGTCCGAAAGCGCGATCTCGCGCACCAGCCACTTCAGATCGTACTTGTGTTTCACGAACTCGCTGGTCAGTTCGTCCAACAGTTCGGGGTGCGACGGCGGGTTCTTCTCGTGGTCCCAATCGACCGCGTGAACGATCCCGCGGCCGTTCATCATCGCCCACATCCGGTTCACGATGTTCCGCGCGAAGGCGGGGTTGTCGGCGCCTGTGACGGCCGCGGCGAGCAATTCGCGGCGGCTGTAGGTCGGGACCGGTTTCACGTTGGCCGCGGGCGCGACCTTGTACTCTTTGCCCTTCTCCGCCTTCGGTTCTTCGACCGCTTTGCCGCCGGGCATTCGCGGCGCGGTGGTGTTGATCTTCTTGGCCTTGTCGAACACGCTCATGAAGCTCACGTCGCCCTCGGCCTTCTCCGCGATCACCGCGGTCGGCACCTGAGCGTTCGGGAACAGGAACGAGCGGTTCAAGTAGGCTTGAATGCCGTAGTAGTCGGCCTGCTTGTAGTCATCGACGGTGGGGTGATCGTGGCACTGCGCGCACTGCATGTTCCGGCCGAGGAACACGCGGCCGATGTCGTTCGTGACGAGATGCGGTTCGAGGTCGCGGTCGAGTACGAACTTCGCGGCGGCGCGGGTCTTCGCGTCGCTGCCGTCGTTGGAGAGCAGTTCGCGCACGAACGCGTCGTAGGGCTTACTGTCCGCGAACGCGGTTTGCAGGTACGCTTCCCACGCAGCTCGCGGCACCTTCACGTCGCCGCGGCGTTCCATCAGCATCACGTCGAAGTGCCACGCCATCCGGCGCGCGTAACCCGGAGAGGCAAGAAGTTTGTCGATGAGCTTCGCACGCTTGTCCTTTTCCGAGTCCGCGAGGAACTCGTTCAGCTCCGCGACCGTCGGCGTGGTGCCAACAAGATCGAGGTACACGCGGCGCAAGAATTCTTCGTCGTTCGCGAGCGGCGCGGCCTTCTTCTTGTAATCGGGAACGCCGGCGGCGACGTGCTTGTCGATGCGCGCGTGAACCGATTCCTGCGCGAGCGCAAGGCCGGGGAGCGTGAGAAACGCAACGGTCGCGAGCAACCGGAAAGGAACGGGCATATCGGACGGTCCTTGTGGGTGAGGCAGTGAGCCGGGCGCGGGACCGCGCGACCAGCGTTCAGGCGGGAAGTGATAATATCGTCGCTCTGAAAGGGGTTCAAGTCAAGCGCGAAGTGCGGAACGTAAAAAGGCGCGTTAGCCCCGCGTCGGCGCGGCGGATAGAACGTGACGGGTGATGCGGTCGTGCGCGAACCGACGTAAGGGCGTGGTGATTATGGCCGCTGCCGCAGTCCTGCTGTTCCTCGTCATGGACCCGTTGGGGAACATCCCGTTCTTCCTCGCGGCGCTCAAACACGTCGATCCGGCGCGCCAGAACCGCGTGATCGTGCGCGAACTGGTCATCGCGTACCTCGTGATGATCGCGTTCCTGTTCACCGGGCAGTTCCTGCTCGCCGCGATGCGCATCTCCGAACCGGCGCTGTCCATCTCCGGCGGGCTGATCCTGTTCTTGATCGCGATCAAGATGGTGTTCCCGTCTCCGACGCACGGTCTACAGGAAGAAGTGGACGGCGAGCCATTCATCGTACCGCTGGCAATTCCGTATGTGGCCGGGCCGAGCGTGCTGGCGGTCGAACTGCTGATGATGAGCCGCGAGCCGAACCGGTGGGTCGAATGGCTGGGCGCGGTCACGATCGCGTGGTTCGGCGTGGCGGTGGTCGTCTCGCTCGGCGCGCGGCTGCGGCACATCCTGGGTCAGAAGGGCTTGACCGCGCTGGAGCGACTGATGGGCATGGTGCTGGCGCGATCGCGGTGCAGATGTTCCTGACCGGCGTCGAGCGGTTCATCGTGCAGATGCGCCCGGGCGCCGCCGGATAAACTCGTTCTTATCTGAGCTTCACGCCCCGTTCACACGGTCGGTGTAAACTGCTCGCACCGGGGCCGAACCCGCCCACACCGGGCGCGAGCCGGTTCCGGAAGCGCGAAGGAGCGAAGAGATGCGTTACCTGGCAATGGCGGTCGTGACCGTGTTCGTGATGTCGGCAAGCGTCCGCGCAGATGAAGAGAAGGTGCCGCTCGACAAGGTTCCGAAGGCCGTTCTCGAATCCGCCAAGAAGCGGTTCCCGAAGGCTGAAGTGGTCGGCGCGAGTACCGAGAAGGTCGGCGACAAGACGGTGTACGAGATCGAGTTGAAGCAAGACGGCAAGACCATCGACGTGACGCTCACCCCGGAGGGCGTCATCACCACCATCGAGCAGCAGATCGACGCGAAAGACCTGCCCAAGCCCGTGGCCGAGGCGCTGGAGAAGAAGTACCCGAAGGCGACGTACACGATCATCGAGGCGGTGTACGCGGTGAAGGACGGCAAGGAGACGCTCGACTTCTACGAGACGATCCTCGTAACGGCCGACAAGAAGGAGATGGAGGTTCAGGTGTTCGCCGACGGCAAGATCAAAGCCGAGGAGGAGAAGAAGCCCGAGAAGAAGGAAGAGAAGAACGACAAGTAAGGGCGGTTGGCGAGCGGCACTCGGCCGAGTGCCGCCTCGTTTGGGGCGGGTGAAGTCATGGGCATCCGCGTACTACTGATCGAGGACGAGCCGGCCATCGGCGACTTCGTCACGCGCGGGCTGCGCGAGGAAGGGTTCGCCGTCGAGTGGGCGGCCGACGGCGAGTCCGGCTGGCACCGCCTCAAGACGCAAGTGTGGGACGTGGTGCTGCTCGACTGGTGGCTGCCGGGGCGCGACGGCCTCGCGCTGCTGAAGCAGTTCCGCGCGGCCGGGTGCGCGACGCCGGTGCTGATGCTCACCGCACGCGACGCGGTGTCCGACCGCGTCCGCGGGCTGGACGGCGGGGCCGACGACTACCTCTGCAAACCGTTCGCGTTCGAGGAACTGCTGGCCCGCGTCCGCGCGCTGGCCCGCCGGCCGTCTGCGACCGCCGGCACCGTTCTCGCGCACGCCGACGTTAATCTCGACCTGACCACGCACCGCGCCGAGCGCGCCGGCAAGAAGCTCGACCTCACCGCGAAAGAAGAGTCGCTGCTGGTGTTCTTCCTGCGGCACCCCGGCGAGGTGTTGAGCCGCACGCGCATCTACGAGGGCGTGTGGGACGAGCGGTACGACGGCCTCTCGAACACGCTCGAAGTTCACGTCATGGAGCTGCGCAAGAAGCTCGAAGTCCACGGCCCGCGACTCATTCAGACCG
>CANLGS010000111.1 GCA_947490035.1 Gemmataceae bacterium | reverse complement strand
TTGCGGCCTGGAAATCATCAGCGGCCGGCACTTCCCGGACGACTGGCAAGGCGACCTCATCACCTGCGACTTTCGCGGTCACCGCGTCTGCCGGTTCAAGCTCAAAGAGGACGGCAGCACGTTTGCGAGCCGCGAGATGACGGAAGTCATCAAGAGCAACCACCCGGCGTTCCGGCCGATCGACGTGAAGATGGGACCGGACGGCGCCTTGTACATCGCAGACTGGTACAACCCGATCATTCAGCACGGCGAAGTGGACTTCCGCGACCCGCGCCGCGACCACACGCACGGCCGCATCTGGCGCGTGACCGCGAAGGGCCGCGACCTCGTGAAGCCGCCGAAGCTCGTGGACGCGACCGTGCCCGAACTGCTGGAAGCGCTGAAGGCGCCTGAACAGTGGACCCGCCAGCAAGCCAAGCGCGTGCTGAAGGAGCGGAGCGCAAGGAAAGGTGCCGATGTCAACCAACTCCTCGGCGCTCTGGAAGACTTCTTGGAAAAGACTCAAGACGAGCACACCCGCCTTGAAGTGCTGTGGGTTTATCGTGCGCTCGGCTCATTTCACAAAAAGGAGCTTGATAACATTGCGTTCAAGGGCACGCAGTTCGCGAGCCCCGCGGCCACTCGAATTATGTCCGAACTCACTTCGCCTTACGGCCGCGGAGGATTAACGGACCTTGTTCGGCATGACAACCCGCGTGTCCGGTTGGAAGCTGTCCGGGGACTTTCGGCAGATGGTCGAGCTGAGTCCGCGCAGTTCGCGTTGGATGCGCTCGACAAGCCGATGGACCGCACGCTCGACTACGCGCTGTGGCTGACGGTGCGCGAACTCGAACCGTACTGGTTACCTGCATTCCAAAAAGGTGAACTCACGTTCGGCGGCGACGCGAAGAAACTTGCGTTCGCGCTCAACGCCATCGGCAACAAGGACACCGTGAAGCCGGTTCTCGCGCTCATCGACGGCGGGAAGGTGCCGAAGGAGAATCTTCAGGGGTTGTACCTGCTGCTTTCGCAGATCGGCGGGCCGGAAGAACTCGCGAAGGTTGTCGGGTACGTCGGCGGTGATTCTGGCATCACCGTTGCGAAGCGCGGCGAACTTCTGCAAGCGGTCGAAGACGCGATCCGCACGCGCAAGGTTTTGCCGCCCAAGAAGGTGGCGAGCCTGGAGGCGCTGAGCACCGACAAGGCCGCCGCGGTCCGGCACCCCGCGATGCGGATCGTCGGGCTGTGGAAGCTCAACGACCTTCGCATCGTGGTCGAGACGCTCGCCACCACCAAAGCCACCATCCCCGCGGACGAACGCGGCGCGGCTCTCGAAGCGCTCGCGCTCTTCAACGACGCGGACGCCAAGAAGACGATCTCGAAGATGTGCGACGCGGAACATTCGGACGACGTGTGCCGGGTTGCGATCATCGCGCTCGCGTCCATCGACCTCCCCGCGGCGGTCGATCACGCCGGCCGGTACGTCGCGTACATCAAGAAGGCCGACCCGGAACTCACCGACCTGTTCGCGGCCATCATTAACCGCAAGGGCGGCCCCGCGGCGCTGGCGAAGGCAATCGAGGGAAAGAAGTTCCAATCCGCGGATGTCGCGAAGCTCGGCCTGAAGGCGCTTCGCGCCAGTAACCAGCCCGCGGACGACCTCATCGCGGCGCTCACGAAAGCCGGCAGCCTCGACGCCCCGCGCAAGCCGCCCACCGACGCCGAAGTGAAGGCACTCGCGCTCGACGCGATCAAACTCGGCGACGCGGCTCGCGGTGAAGCGGTGTACCGCCGCAAGGATTTGCAGTGCCTCGCGTGCCACGCCTACGGCGGCGCCGGCGGGCAAGTCGGCCCGGACATGACCTCAATCGGCGCCAGCGCGCAGGTCGATTACCTCGTCGATTCGCTACTGCTGCCGCACAAAGCGATCAAGGAAGGGTTCGACGTGACCCGCGTCGTAACTACCGACGACAAGGTGCTTCAAGGCGTGAAGGTGCGCGAGGCGAACGGGCTGCTCGTGTTGCGCACGGCCGAAGACAAGGAAATCACGATCCCGGTAAAGGACATCGCGGAGCGCGCGAAGTCCACGAAGTCGCTCATGCCCGAAGGCATCACCGACCAGCTCACGAAGCAGGACTTCGCCGACCTCGTGCGGTTCATGTCCGAACTCGGCAAGGTCGGCGGGAACTACGCGCCGAGCAAGGCGCGCGTCGTGCGGCGGTGGCAGGTGATCGACCCGACCACGGCGAACCTGAACCTCTTCCGCCGTGCGCGCGTGAGTGCCGCGGCGGAAGCCGACAACGTGTTCGCGTGGTCGCCGGCGTACTCGAAGGTCAGCGGCGACCTGCCGCTCGCGGAGCAGCCTAAGTTTACCGTGTGGAACGACACCGCCCCGCAAACGGTGTTGCGCTTCCAGCTAGACGTCACCACCGCCGGCGCCGCGAAGCTGAAGTTCAACTCGGTGGCTGGTCTGACCGTGTACGTCGGCACGGCACCCGTCGAGCCGAAGCTCGAAACGCTCCTCGACCTCAAGACCGGCGTGCAAACGGTGACCATCCTCATCGACCGCTCGAAACGCGAGAAGGAAGACGTGCGCGTCGAGTTGGAGGACGTGGAGAAGTCGCCGGC
Organism: Gemmataceae bacterium; assembly: GCA_947490035.1. Classification (GTDB taxonomy): domain Bacteria; phylum Planctomycetota; class Planctomycetia; order Gemmatales; family Gemmataceae; genus Gemmata. The sequence goes on along the minus strand of CANLGS010000111.1, from coordinate 6,248 downwards.
GCGGGTCGCGGTGGTGGGCGGGAAGTGACCTTCTCTTTGCCCTCTCCCCTTGCGGGAGAGGGTGGCCGGCGCTTCGCCGGTCGGGTGAGGGGTGACGTTACCCCACCTGCTGAGCCACCCCTCACCCGTCTCGCAAAGCCTCGCCACCCTCTCCCGCAAGGGGAGAGGGCCAAACCAAATGCCAATACTCTTCGCCGTTCACCTGTCGGACGGGGCGCTCTCTACCGCGTGGTGGGCGTCCGGGTTCGCCGGCCTCGCGGTCATGCTCGCCGTGGCGATGTACGCGGTGCGCGAAGAAGAGATTCCGCGCATCGGCGTGCTGACGGCCGCGTTCTTCGTCGCGTCGAGCATTCACCTCCCGCTCGTCGTCGTGCCGACCAGCGTTCACCTCATCCTCAACGGGTTGGTCGGCGTCGTCCTCGGCCGCCGCGCGCCGCTCGCGGTCGCCGTCGGACTGTTCCTGCAATACCGACTCGTCGGTCACGGCGGCCTCACCACCATCGGCATCAACGCGTGCATCGTGGGCGTGCCCGCGCTCGCGGCCGGCGCGCTGTACCCGCTTCTGCGGAAGGCGCGAGTGCCGGCGTTCGCGCGCGGCGTACTATTGGGCGGCGGTGCCGTGGCCGGCGCGGTCGCGCTGAACTTCCTCGCGCTCCTGCTCGGCGGCAAGGAGAACTGGGAACGGCTCGCGCAGTTGGTGCTGCTCGCGCACGTGCCGGTCGTGATTATCGAAGGGCTGATGCTCGGCGTGCTGGTGAGCTACCTGGAGAAGGTGAAGCCTGAAATGCTTGGCGACAGAAGAGGAGCCGCACGATAAACGCAGAAGAAAGACACGATCAGAGAAGAGAGGACTGTATTGAAAACAGTCTGCTGCTTTCTCGGATCGTGTCTTTCTTCTGCGTTTATCGTGCGGCTCCTCTTCTGCCTCTTCTGGTATCAGGAGATCGGGAATATCTCCTCGAACGGCACTTCCCACTGGCCGATGCCGACGCTCACGGTGACGGTCTGCTTCTTCGCGTCAACCTTCATCACCTTGCCGGTCGAGCCGAACCGCTGCACGGTCACCACGGTGCCGGTTTTCAGGTTCGTGCGCAGTTCGTGAAGCGCGGCCCTGTCCGTAACTTCCTTGTCGAGCGCGGCGCGCTCGCGGGCGAACGACTCCTTCTCGCGGTCCGCGTCGTGCCGCGCCGCGAGCGCTTCGACCTTCGCCTGCTCCGCTTCCAGCCGCAACTCTTGAAGCCGGGCGAGTTCCCCGGTGCGGCCCCCGCGCTTCTTGAGGTAACGGTGCGCCTTCCTCAACAACTCCTTCGGCAACTTGAGGCGGCGCGCGATCTTCAGCGCGTTGCTCATCCCGAACTGGCCGATGTGCAGCCGGTACGTCGGCCGCATCGTCTCGATGTCGAACTCGACTGCCCCGTTCTCGGCCCGGTCGTTGTTGAACGCATACGTCTTCAAGTCGCCGAGGTGCGTGGTCACGATCGCGCGGCAGCCGACGGTATCGAGTTGATCGAGGATCGCGCGGCCGAGCGCCGCGCCTTCCGTCGGGTCGGTGCCGGAGCCGAGTTCGTCCAAGAGGATTAAGCTTTGATCGTTAGCGACCTTGAAGATGGACGCGATGCGCGAGATGTGCGAGCTGAACGTGCTGAGCGACTGTTCCAGACTTTGCTCGTCGCCGATGTCCGCGAGGATGTGCCGGAACACCGGAACCATACTTCCTTCGCCCGCGGGGAGGTGCATCCCGCACTGCGCCATGAGACAGAGCAGACCGGTGGTTTTCAGCGTGACCGTTTTGCCGCCGGTGTTCGGCCCGGTGATGACCAGCAGGTTGAACCCGATCCCCAGCCGCACGTCGATCGGCACAACGGAGCGCGGAACGCGGATCGCGGATCGCGGAGTGGAAGAATCGGAATCCGGTGGGTCGGCTGCTTTCGTTTCTTCGTTCGTCTTCTGTTCCGCGTTCCGCGTTCCGCGCTCCGCGCTCGGTGCAGGGTCGTTGCGGAAGAGCGCTTCGAGGAGTGGGTGTCTTGCTTGCCTGAGCCAGAGCCGGCCTTCGGTGTTCACGTCCGGCGGGTACATGCCGAAGTCGCGTGCGTAGCGGGCCTTCGCGGTAATCAGGTCGAGCTTCGCGATCACATCGAGGGCGAACACCAGCGGCTTCGCGACGCGGCCGACTTCGCTACTCAAGCGCCGCAGCACGCGATTCACTTCGCGGTCTTCGTCGGCCTTCAGTTGCACGCGCTCGGCGCTCAGATTGGAGATGCTCGCGGGTTCGATGAACACCGTTTCGCCGGTGCCGCTCATGCGGTGAACGACGCCCTGCACCTTGTGCCGGTGGTTCACCGAGACGGGCAGAACGTAGTGATCGCCGTGAACGGTCGCGTTCGGATAACTGAGAATCTTGCGTAGTTCCGGGTCGCGGAGCAGGCGCCGAATCTCCGCCTTCACCTTCTCGTCGAGGTCGTAGAGCTTCTGGCGCACGGCCGCGAGGTTGCGACTCGCCATGTCGAGGACGTGGGCGCGGCCGTCGATGCACCCGCCGATGGACTTGCCGACCGTGCCGAGGTCTTCGATGCCGGACAGGTGGTCGATGATGCCGGACAGGTGTTCCGCGAGGCGCATCCGGTAGCGGTACATCGCCCCGGTGCAGTTGAGCGATTCGGCCACCTCGATGAGTTGCTCGGCGGTGAGCATGGTGCCGATCGCGGCGCGGCGTGCGATCAGGCGAACGTCGTGCAACCCGCCGAACGGCGGCGCCTGGTTCAGCCCCAACGCGGTCACCATTTCCGACGTGAGCGATATTTCCTTGCGGATGGCATCGGCGTCGAGCGACGGCTCGATCTGGCGTGCGAGGTCGCGCCCGAACGACGAGGCGGCGTACTCGGCGAGCAAGGCGCGGACCTTGTCGAACCCGAGGAGGTCGAGCGTGTGAGCGTCCATGAGGGCCGGATCAGTCTGTTGTGCGTCGAGGGTAACCATGCCCGCAGGACACGTCGGCGCGGCGCCGGGTTCGGGCAAGGGGAATTGTACGCCTGAGCAGCGGGCAGTGTGCAGTGGGCGGTGGACAGTGAAGACAAAAGACCCGAACCGACGAGCGGTTCTTGCCTTTTGTCCTCACTGCTCACCGCCCACTGTACACTGCCCGCTGCTCGTCACTTCACCTGTCGCGCCCACGTTTCGAGGAAGTAGCCGCTGTTCGCGCTGGACTCGAACTTGGCCGGCTTCGGCTTGTCCGACGGGCCGTAGCACATCTTCAGTTGGTTGCCCGCCACTTCGTAGATGCCGTGGCACTTCTTGCCCTTCTGCGGGCCGTCGGCGAACTCGAAGGTGATCGACTTCGGCGAGGGTTTCTCGTCGAGCGCGATGTTCGCCAGCGCCAGCCGGAAGATGACCGGTTGGCCCATCGCATTAGGTTTGTCCTTGAAATACAGGTGATATTCGCTCTTGTCGAACACCACCGTCACCTGATTCATCACGGCAGCGGGCATCTGCGGCTTGCCCTCGAACTCGCACTGGAGCGGCTTCCAGTAGCCCTGCATCTTGTTAAGGTCCGACGTCGGCGCGGCCGCCGGCGGGTCCGCGAACGCCACCGCACCGAAAGTCATCACACTCATAAGTGACCCCACGCGAAACATTGCACGCCCCCCGAAAACTGGAACCGATTTGGTGGCGGTATGACTTCGCGCGCGGGGCGCGTCAACCTCAAATGCGAAGGTCTGATCTTGTGGCACAGGCTGGAAGCCTGTGCCACAAGATCAGACAAGCCGCTCGCACACGATCGCGGTGTGAACCCCGCCGGAGCGCGTGAGCAGCAGCGTTTTGTGGTTCGACCCAACCAACTTCAGCGCCCGCAGCACGGCGTCGGCGTCGGCCGACGACCCGCGTTTCACCAGCGTGACGCGCCCGACCCGATGCGCGCGGAGGTAATCGCGCAGGTGTTTGGGGTGAAACGGGGCCGCGTGTTCCACTGCGAACGCGGTCGCGAACGCGGTGGGCGTGTGCTTCTCGGATGTCAGGAGTTGCACCTCGAAGTCGATGGGTTCCGCGCCGATGCGCGCCGCGAGGTCGTGAACCAACCCGGCTCGCGTCACGGCCGCGCCGGGGTCGTACAGCACCGCGCCGACCGGAGCGAGCGGCGCCGAGTCGCGCGGCACTTCGGCCGCGAGCGTATCGCCCGACGGCAGGAGAGTCGCGTGCCGTGAGGTGCCACGCAGCGCGCCGAACCACAGCACGCACTCTTTCATTTCGCCGCGGAGCGAGATGAACTCGGCTTCTGCATCCGGAGGAAGGTCGGAGCGTGCGACGCCGGGCGCGATCTTCACCGCGAGCGGGAACCCCGGCGCGAACCGCGCGCGAAGCGCGCTCAACGAGGGCGTGTAGTCTTCCGGGCTGAGGTGGCGGCGGCCGTCGGCGCGGCGGTTCGGGTCGGCGAACGCGGCCTTCGCGTCGAGCGAGACCGCCAGTGCGTCGCCTACGATTCCGCGCACGCGGTCCTGCAATCCGAGCGCCAGGGCGTTGACTTCCGCCATCGCGACGCGAAGCGCGTCGGTGTCCACCGCGTCCACGGTCAAGCCGGTCGCGGCGAGCGCGAGGGCGTCGGCGCCGATGCCGCAGCACAGGTCCGCGACGTGCCCGAACCCGGCGAAGCGGGCCGCGCGGTGGCGTGCGACGACCTCGCTCGTGGACTGTTCGAGCGCTTCGCGCGTGAAGTACATGCGGTCGGCGTGGGTGAACTTGTCGCGTGCCTTGAGCCGCAGGAGGGCCGTTTCGAGCGCGGCCGTCGCGAGTGCCGCCGAGTGATATTTGCGCAGCGACGCGATGCCCGCGAGGAGCGCGGCTTCCGTCGGTTGCATCGAAACCGCTTGCTTGAGGGCGCGTTGCCCTGGAGGTGCGAGCAGTTCTCGAAACGTTTCCAGGTCCATAACTCGCCTTATCCGAGTTGTAGGCCGCCGGTCTGTCGTTGCTTTGACAGGCCGGCGGCCTGTCCTACAACAGTCGCCCTCGCCGTTCGCGTGCTTCACTGCTACCTTAGACCGAATCAGTTGTGACACACAGAGTACATAAGGAGTCGATCATGGGTAACCCCGCGACCGTGAAGCGGAAGGCGACCGAGAAGCGCCGCAAGAAGTACGAGGATCGCCTCGGGCCGGGCGCGTACCTCCCGAAGGAGGAGCGCGAGAAGGTGAACGCGGAGATGGCGAAGTTCGAGATCGTCGAGAAGGAACGCAAGGCGAAAGAAAAGGTCGTGCGCGAGGCCAAGAAGAAGGCGAAGAAGGTCGCCGCGAAGGCGCCCGCCGCGCCCGCCCCGGCCGAGAAGCCGAAGGCGTAGAAATAGTGGGCAGTGAAGAGTGGGCAGTGGGCAGAGAAGACCAAGCGGAAGGCACCAAGTCTTTGCTTGGTCTTCTCTGCCCACTGCCCACTGCCCACTCTTCACTGCCTGCTGCCGAAGGCTACAGCCAGTTCGGTTCGGCGTCCAAGTCCGCCGGGGCGAAGGCGCCGAGCTTCCACTTCTCCACCGCGAGCGCGGCCATCGCCGCGTTGTCCGTGCACAACGACAGCGGCGGGATGAACAGCTCCGCGCCCTCCTTCGCACACATCGCCTCCAGCGCCGCGCGCAGCGGCTTGTTCGCGCTCACGCCGCCGCCGACCGCGAGTCGCGTCAGCCCGGTCTTGCGCAGCGCCTGCTTGCACTTCATCGTCAGCACGTCCACCACGGCGGCCTGAAAGCTCGCGGCGAGATCGGCGCGCTTCTGGCCGGGTCCGGGCGGGGTCGCCTTCTTCACGTCCTGCCCGTGGCACGCGTACAGCACCGCCGTTTTCAACCCGCTGAAGCTGAACTCCAGGCGACCGTCGAGGAACGAGCGCGGGAAGTTGTACGCCTTCGGGTTGCCCTGAGCCGCTTCGCGCTCGACCGCCGGCCCGCCGGGAAAGCCCAGCCCCAGGATCGCCGCGACCTTGTCGAACGCTTCGCCGGCGGCGTCGTCGCGCGTGCCGCCGAGCAGTTCGAGTGACAACGCGGTGTCACAGCGGAACAGCGCCGTGTGCCCGCCGCTCACGACCAGCCCCAGGCACGGGAAGATGTCGCGACCGGCCGCGAGCCGGCACGCGTAGATGTGGCTCGCGACGTGGTTCACCGCGATGAGCGGCACGCCCAGCCCGAACGCGAACGCCTTCGCCGCGCTCACGCCCACGAGCAGCGCGCCCACCAGCCCCGGCGTGTTGTGGACCGCGACGCACCCGATGTCCTCGAG
>CANLGS010000110.1 GCA_947490035.1 Gemmataceae bacterium | reverse complement strand
TGGGGTATTCAAACGTGGCCGATGATGGGCAGCACGGACAAAGCGTTCGCGGCGCTGTTGGGCGACATGCACCAGCGCGGGCTTCTGGAAGACACCCTGGTGTGCTTCGTGACGGAGTTCGGGCGCACGCCGCGGATCAACGACCGCAAGGGCCGCGACCACTGGACGCACGCGTTCACCTGCGCGTTCGCGGGCGCCGGCGTGCCCGGTGGTCAGGTGGTGGGCGAGACCGACAAGGAAGGCGGGTACATCACCAGCCCGAAGGCATACACGTTGGAAGACTACGCAGTGACCATCTACGAGAAACTCGGCATCGACACATCGAAACCGATTCCCACGCCGGCCGGAAGGCCGATCTACCCCGGCAAGGACGGGCACGCGATTGCGGAGTTGATGTGATGCGGGTGCGGGTGCGGGAGCGAATAAGAAATGTAAAAGGTAAAAGGTAAAAAGTAAAAGGTCGGAACACAGTCGGCACTCCCAACGGGTTCATCGCGATGCGCTTCGTCTTCAATTTACCTTTTACCTTTTACCTTTTACCTTTCTTATTCGCTCCCGCTTCCGCAGCGGCGGCGGAACGTATCGAAGTTTACCCCGCGAAGATCGCGCTCACTTCCAAGCGCGCGACGGTGCAACTCGTCGTCACCGGTCACTTCGCGAACGGCGAGACACGCGACCTCACACGCGATGCCACCTTCACCCCCTCGGCGGCCGTGGTCGAAGTGAAGGGCGGCGTCGCGTTCCCCAAGAAGGACGGCAAGGCGGAAATCACCATCGTCGCGGGCGGGCACACGATCAAGGTGCCGGTCGAAGTCAGCGGACAAGCCGAACCGGACCCGATGCGGTTCCGCACGGAGACGCTCGCGGTGTTGACCAAGCAAGGTTGCAACAGCGGCTCGTGCCACGGTTCGCCCGAAGGGAAGGGCGGGTTCCGGCTGTCGCTGTTCGGCTACGATCCGGCCATCGACGCGGAGAGCATCGTTCGCGGCGGGCTGAACCGGCGCGTCGATGCGTTCAACCCGGCCGACAGTTTGATGCTGAAGAAGCCGATGATGCGCGTGGCACACGTCGGCGGGAAGCGGCTCAACAAGTCCGACGCGGCCTACCGCGTGCTGCTCGACTGGATCGCGAATGGCGCGAAGACGGAGGATAAAGACGCCGCGTGCGTGCAACTCGTACTGCATCCCGGACCGGACCGCGTGCTGCGTGCCCCGCACTGGGCGCAGCAACTCAGCGTGATCGCGAAGTTCGCCGACGGCACCGCGCGCGACGTGACCGCGCTCGCGACCTACGAAGTCTCCCACAAGGAAGTGCTATCGGTGTCCGACGCGGGCCTCGTGACCGGCACAAAACGCGGGCAAGGTGCGGTGAGCGTCCGCTACCTGAACCACCTCGAATCGGTCCACTTCACGACGACCGAACAGGTCGAAGGGTTCGTGTGGAACAACCCCGCCGACGCGAACTTCATCGACAAGCACGTTCACGCGAAGCTCAAGCAACTCAGCGTGCTGCCGTCGGACACCTGTGACGACGCGACGTTCTTGCGCCGCGTGTACCTCGACCTGACGGGCTTACTTCCGCCCGCGGAGAAGGCGAAGTCGTTCCTCACTGATACCGCGAAGGACAAGCGCGCGAAGGTAATTGACGAACTCCTCGCGAGCGAGGAGTTCGCGCGCTACTGGGCGCTGCGCACCGCCGATCTGATGCGCGTGAACACCAAGACGCTGCCCGAAGGCCGCGCCGAACTGCTCGCGGACTGGCTCATCGACGGCTACCGCAAGAACCTACCGTTCGACAAGGCGGTGACGGAACTGCTCACCGCGACCGGCGACGCCGCGAAGGTGCCGGCCGCTAACTACTTCCTCGCCATCCCCAAACTCGACGACCTCGCGGAGACGACGGCCCAACTGTTCATGGGGTCGCGCGTGAACTGCGCGAAGTGCCACAACCACCCGTTCGAGAACTGGACGCAGGAGGACTACTACCGCATCGCGGCGGTGTTCACGCGCGTCAAGAAGGCGCCGAAGGGCACGATGGTTTCCGTCGGCGCGACGGGCGAGACGACGCACCCCGCGACCGGCAAGACGCTGGCGCCGTTCGGCGACGCGGTGACCGACCCGAAGGCGGACCGGCGAATCGCGTTCGCGAAGTGGCTCACCAAGCCGGGCAACCCGTTCTTCGCGCGCGTCGAAGTCAACCGCATGTGGTTCGGCCTCTTTGGTCGCGGGATCGTTCACCCGGTGGACGACTTCCGCTCGTCCAACCCAGCCGCGATCCCCGAACTCTTGGATGCGCTCGCGAGTGAGCTCGAGCGCAGCGGCTTCGACCGCAAGCACGTCCTGCGGCTGATGTGTAACAGCCGCACCTACCAGCGCTCCACCGCGACGAACAAGTTCAACGAAGACGACGACGCGCTGTTCTCGCGCTATCCGATCCGGCGGTTGTCCGCGGAGCAGATGCAGGACGCGATCGGCTACGCGACCGGCAGCCTCGCGCCGCCCTCCGAACTGGCGGCACAGATCGAGAAGGCCGAGAAAGACCTCGCGACCACACCCGACAACAAAGCGAAGCAGACCGCGCTCAAGCGACTCAAGGACCGCACCAACTACGCGACGCAGCGGCTCACGCCGGAGCAGTCCGCGTTCCTGATGGCGTTCGGCCAGCCGAAGCGCGAAAGCCCGTGCGCGTGCGAGCGCGTGGACGAACCGACCGTCGATCAGGCGCTCCAACTGCTCAACGGTCCGCTCGTCGCGGGCCGCGTGGCGAGTTCCGCGGATGCGTTCGCGAAGCTCACCGACGCCGAACTGACCGAGCGGCTGTGGCTCGCGGCGTTCGCGCGCCTTCCGAACGAAGCCGAGCGCAAGAAGGCGGCCGACCACCTGAAGAAGGCCGCGAGCCGCCCGGACGCGGTGCGCGATCTGGTGTGGGCGGTCATCAACACACGCGAGTTCCTGTTGCAACACTGATTGCGACGGCGCGTCTTCTCTTGCCCTCTCCCCTTGCGGGAGAGGGTGGCGTGTCTTCGAGCCGGGTGAGTGGTAAGTCGCCCGGCGCGTGAAGTCTCACCCCTCACCCGTCGGCGAAGCGCCGACACCCTCTCCCGCAAGGGGCGAGGAGCAAAACAAAGACTCACGGTTGCATTGGCTTCAGCACCTACGAGCCGTTATGAATCGTTCTTGCATCCTTCGCGCTCTCGCCGTGCTGTGCGCCCTCGCGGCGCCTACGGGCGCGTCCGCGGCGGAGCCGGCGTTCCTGTCGGACGTGGCGCCCGTGCTGGTGTCGCGCTGCGCGAGTTGCCACAACGGGGCGAAGGCGCGCGGCGCGTACAAACTCGACACGTTCGCGAACCTCCTTCAACCCGGCACATCCGAGGTGAAGCCGGTTGTCGCGGGGAAGCCGGACGAGTCCGAACTGTACCGGCGGCTCGTCGCGGAGAACCCGAAGGAGCGCATGCCGCCCGGTGACGATCCGCTTTCGGCCGACGAGATCGCGGCCATCAAGAGGTGGATCGCGGCCGGCGGGAAGTTCGACGGCACCGATCACGCTGCGTCACTCAAGAGCATCCTGCCGCCGCGCACGCATCCTCTCGCGCCGGAGAAGTACCCGTCCGCGGCGCCGGTGTTCGCGCTCGCCTTCTCACCTGATGGCAAGGAACTCGCGGTCGGCGGCGTGAACGAGGTCACCGTGTGGGACGCGGCGACCGGCAAGTTGCTCCGCCGGCTCCCGCGACTCTCGGCCCGCGTTCACGCGATCGCGTACACCGCCGACGCCAAGCACCTGCTGGTCGGTGGCGGCACGGCGGGCGAGTACGGCGAGGTCGCGCTCGTGGACGCAAAGACCGGTGCGCGTGTTCGCGTGTTCGGCACGTTCGATGACATCGCGTTGTCAGTGGCGTTCTCCGCCAATGGCAAGGGCGTCGCGGTCGGCAGCGCCGACCGCACCGCGCGCGGCTTCTCTTTCGCGGACGGCAAGGAACTGTGGCGCGCGTCGCTACACTCCGACTGGATCACCGGTGTCGCGTTCAGCCCGGACGGGAAGTGGGTCGCGACCAGCAGCAAGGACCGCACGGTGAAGGTGCTTGACGCGAACACCGGGAAGCTGTTCACCACGTTCAACGGCCACCGCCGGCAGTTCGCGCCGCAAGTCGGGCAGTTCGAGGTGTACGCGGTCGCGTTCGACGCGTCCGGCACGGCGCTGTCGGTCGGCGGCGGCGCGGCGATTCGTGCGTGGGAGCCGGTGAAGACGCAGGACGAGAACGGCAGCGCGGCGGACATGGAAGAGCGCTTCAAGAAGGCGGGCCACACGCGCTACCTGGAGTTCTCGGCGGGCAAGCCGGTGTTCGCGCTGGCGCTCGGCGCCGGGCACGCGTTCTCCGCCGGCGGCGACGCCGTACTGCGCGAACACGATATCGCGTCGGGGAAGCTGGTGCGCGAGTACGCGAAGGGCACCGACTGGGTCTACGCGGTCGCGATTCACACCCCGACCGGGCGCGCCGCGACCGGCGGGTTCGACGGCAGTGTTCGCGTGTGGAACACCAAAACCGGCGACGCGGTGACAACCTTCGTGGCCGCGCCGGGGCTGGCGAAGTGAGGGTCTTGTTGTGGCACGGGCTTCCAGCCTGTGTGCCTGAAAAGCACACAGGCTGGAAGCCCGTGCCACAAGCATTTTCCGCCTGCGGTCCGTCACCCGCGGAAGCGGCTTACCACCAGCGCGACGTTCTGGCCGCCGAAGCCGAAGCTGTTCGACAGGACGTGATCGACGCGCACGCCGCGCGCCGCGTTGGGAATGTAGTCCAGGTCGCACACCGGGTCGGGCGTCGCGTAGTTGATCGTCGGCGGCAGCACGCCCTTCTGAATCGCCATCACCGAGATGACGAGTTCGACCGCCCCGGCCGCCGCGATCAGGTGGCCCAACATGCTCTTGCTACTCGACACCGGCACCTTCCGCGCGTGCGCGCCGAACACCGCCTTGATCGCGGTCGTCTCCATCGCGTCGTTCGCGGCGGTGCTGGTGCCGTGCGCGTTGATGTAGCCGATGTCGGTCGCGTTCAGCCCGGCGTCCGCCAGCGCGTTAGCCATACAGCGAATGGCGCCCTTGCCGGCCGGGTGCGGGTCGGTCATGCGGTACGCGTCGGCCGTCGAGCCGTAGCCGGTCAGTTCGGCGTGGATCGTCGCGCCGCGCGCCTTCGCGTGTTCCAACTCTTCAAGGATCACGACGCCGCCGGCCTCGCCGATGACGAAGCCGTCGCGGGTCAGGTCGAACGGGCGGCTCGCGGTCGCGGGGCTGTCGTTGCGGTGCGACAGCGCGCCGAGCCGGGTGAACCCGGCGACGCCCAGCGGGTGCAACATGCTCTGCGATCCGCCCGCGGCCATCGCGTCGGCGTCGCCGGCGCGGATCAGTTCTGCTGCTTCGCCGATTGCTTGCGAGCCTGCCGCGCACGCGGTCAAGCAGGAAGCGTTCGGACCGTCCAGCGCGAACAGGCGCGAGAGATGACCGACGGTGGTGTGCATCTCGACCTCGGACTCGGCCCGCGGGTCGAGGGCGGGGCGGATCGCGGCCACGAACCGCGCCGACCCGGCGCGGTCGCCGACGACCGCTGCGGCGGCGCTGTTGACCAGCGCCGGGAAGTTGTCCGGCCCTTCGCCGACGCCGAGGTAGACGCCGATCCGCGTGCGGTCGCCGCTCGCTGTGTCGAGCAGCCCGGCGTCTTCGAGCGCCTGCTTCGCCGCACCGATGGCGAACTTGGTGTTCAAGCCACAGCGGGCGAAGCGGTCCGCGTCCTTGGTGTACCGGCGCAGGTCGAAGTTCTTGACCTCCGAGCCGAACGTGGTGGGTAGCGCGCGGGCGTCGAACCGGGTGATCGGCCCGACCGCGGTGCGCCCTTCGGTCTGGTTGGCGAACAACTCCGCGACCGTGTGCCCCAGCGGGGTGACGACGCCCATCCCGGTGATGACCACGCGCCTACGCATTGTCCCACCTCTTTACGACGACCGCGCCGCACTGACCCATGTCCGTGGTACTCACTTTGACCGCGTAGGGCTTCGTCACCACTTGCGGCGGGCCGGTGTGAACCGCGATCGGGCAGCCGGCGTCCGGGTCGTCGTGGTTGAGCGTGCCGGGCAACTCGCCGTGCCGCAGCGCGAGGACGCTGCACGCCAGTTCGAGAATACCGGACGCGGCGCCGGTGTTCCCAAAGCGGCTCAGCGGTGCGAACACCGGCACGTCGCGGCCGAACACTTCTCCAATGCCGCGCGCCTCGAAGCGGTCGAGTTCGCGCACACCAACGCCGTGCGCGTTCACGTGGTCGATGTCGGCAGGTTGTACGCCGGCGTCGGCCAGCGCGTTGCGGATCACACGCGCGAGGCCGGCACCGGTCAGCCCGCGATCAACCCCGGACGCGAAGCCGACCACTTCGCCGAGGATCGTCGCGCCGCGCTTCTGCGCGTGCGCTAGTTCTTCCAGACCGAACGCGGCGGCGGCTTCGCCCACGCAGGTGCCGGACGCGTCGCGGTCGAACGGCCGGACGGCACGCTCCGGGTGCTCGTACTCGCGCGTCAGCGGGGCGAACACGTCGAGCCGCACGAGCGTGAGCGGGTTGAGCTTCGACTCGCACCCGCCGACCAGCATGAAGTCGGCGGCGCCGCGCTGTAGCGCGCGGAGCGCTTCGCCCAGCGCCGCGACCCCGGCCAGGTCGCCGGTGGTGATCGAGTTGCTCGGCCCCTGCGCGTCGTGCATGATCGTGACGTGGCACGCGGGCATGTTCGGCAGGTACTTCAGCATCCACATCGGGGGCATTTGCGGCACCCCGGTGCGGCCCCACGCGTCCATGTCCACCGGCCGACCGACCCCGGCGGAGCAGGCCGCGCCGAGGCCGGCCACGTCGTCGATGTCGGTCTCGGCCATGACCGACGCGAACGACACGCCGAACCGCTCCGGCGGCATGAGGCTCTTCATTAACCCACTATCGCGTACCGCCAGTTGCGCCGCGACGACCCCGAGTTGAACCATCCGCGACATTGCGTTGAGCGACTTGCGGTAGCTCTTCTCGATGAGCGCTTTGGGTTCAAAGTCGAGGATTTCGCCCGCGATCCGGCAGGAGAGGTCGGACGTGTCGAACCCGCGGATGGCGCGGACGCCGGACGTGCCGGCGCGCAGCGCCGACCAGAAGGCGGCGGCGTCGGAGCCGATCGGGGAGAGGACGCCGATGCCGGTGATGACGGCCCGGCGGGATCGCGTTGTCATGTCGGGTTGTTGTGTCTCATCTTTCCCTCTCCCCTTGCGGGAGAGGGTGGTCGGCGCTTCGCCGACCGGGTGAGGGGTGAGGCTCAGCGCGCGAAAAGAGCTTCGCGTAGTCCGTGTGACCCAACCCCTCACCCGGCTCGCAAAGCCTCGCCACCCTCTCCCGCAAGGGGAGAGGGCAGGAGGAAGGCGCCTTACGGGGCGGTCGTGACGGGCACGCTCTTCTTCTGGAGCGCGCGGTTCCGCAGTTCCGCCTTGTCGATGCCGAGCGTCTGGAGGATCGGCATCAGCACGTCCGAGTAGAACAGCGCCTCGTTGAAGATGTTCATGTTGCGGACGGCCGCGGTGCGCCTGGCGCTTTCGGCCAGCAGGTGCGTGACCGGCATCGCGAAGCCGTTCAGCACGCGCTTGAGCTGTTCGAGCGTGCCGGCCCGGTCGTCGGCCAGGTGCAGCTTCATCACCTTCACGTAGAAGTCGTAGTGCGCGCGCTCGTCGATGCTGATGAGCGACAGAATCTTGTTCAGCGCCGGGTCGGTGTTGCCCAGGAGCAGCCGCAGGTTGCGGTAGTGCAGCCACGTGGCGAGTTCCTGGCACATGGTGTAACAGGTCATCCCGCGCAGGTCGTCTTGCGGCAGATGCCACTCGCCGATCACGGCCCAGTTCGCGACCTCTTCCAGTTGGTTCTCGGTGCGCGCTCCCGAACGCAGAAGCCACTCCTGAAGGACGAGCGAGTGCTTGGACTCTTCGTAGCCCCAGTTGGCGAGGAACCACGCGCGCCCGCGAACGGTGCGGGCCATCGGCAGTGCCTTGCCGACGAAGTCGGGCAGGAACAGCTCGACCGCGCAGAACGACTCGACGACGTCGGCGATCTCCGGCGGCGTGTTCGGGTTGCACTGGTCCCACGGCACGTCGCGCTCGATCGTCCACCGGCGGCGGCGCTCGGCGAGGTCGAAGAACTCGCGGTAGATCTTCCAGATGCCGGCGTTCAGAGCGGGGCCGTCGGGAACGGTCGATGACATAGTGTGTCGATCTCGGTGGCGGAGGATGTGCGATTGTTTTAGTGCGCGCGTTATTGTGGCGACAGGCCTCCCGGCCTGTCATTGCTGAGACAGGCCGGGAGGCCTGTCGCCACGATGCAGCCGGCGCGCCGCGGAGCGCGCCGCGAAGTACCCGCACATGCCATGCACCCCGCCCCCCGGCGGGGTCGAGGACGAGCAGATGAACACACTTCGGGCCGGCGTCGAGTACGGATTTAGCCGCGCCACCGGGCGCGTGAAGAGTTGCCACCAGTCCACCACGCCACCCGCGATGTCGCCACCAACGTAGTTCGGGTTGTGTACCTCCATCGCCGCCGTGTTCATCGTGTGGCGCGCGACGATCAGGTCGCGGAAGCCCGGCGCGAAACGCTCCACCTGCGCCTCGATGGGCGCCGCCATGTCCACCGTCGAACCGTGCGGCACGTGACAGTAGCCCCAGGCGGTGTGCTTGCCGGCCGGGGCGCGAGAGTGGTCGAACACCGTCGGTTGCGCGAGCAGTACGAAGGGGGGTTCGGGGTGGTCGCCGCGCCACGGCGCGCGCTCGGCCGCGGCGACTTCTTCCAGCGTTCCGCCGACGTGAACG
>CANLGS010000109.1 GCA_947490035.1 Gemmataceae bacterium | reverse complement strand
CTGCGTCATCTGCGGCTCTTCTGCCGTTTTGATCTTACGACGCCCTGGCCGGTTGCGAGGCGAGCAGTTCGCCGATGACCCGCCGGAGCATCTGCCCGGTGGTCATGCCGCGCCGGCTGGCGGCGGCTTCCAGCTCCATCGCCTGCCACAGCGGCAACAGCAGCGCCAGTTCGACGACTTCCTGATCGGAACGGGCCGTGGTCGGTGAGAGCACATCGAATAGCGGTTGCACGGCGTCACCTGCCCTGGAAGGCGTGTACGGCGACATGTGCCGCCGCGAATCACGGGCCAAAACCGTCCTTGCCTACTCGTCCATCGGCCCCCGCGCAGGGGCATCGTACCCACTCGACTCCCCAACGACAAGGCGCGACCACGTAACACGAGGTGCGAACTGCACACGTCGGGCCGAAGCGTCCGAAATCAGTCGTTTGCTTGAGCGAGGATGGGTCGTCACTGGAACAAATGCAACCGCGATGCCGCGACGCGAAAAGATAATCCCATTTCGATTAACACGTGCAGAACGTGGGTTTTCCCGTATCGCCGCTCGCGCCAGGGCGTGGCGCGGCACCTCGGCCGTCGCCTACTCCCCGCGCACTTTCCGTCAAAACGTGGGCATTCGGCCCAAAACCGGAGAGACTGTGAGGAAATAAAGAGAAGTTGGTGCCGCGCGAGTCGAGGGAGGCCGTTCCGAATCGGCGGATCGAATGGTTTGTGCCTGTTTTTTGCAACTTACCAACCGCGTGCTAGAGTTGCACGCGGAAGTCGTCTGAGGCGCGGTGGATTATCGGGGCGGGGCAATGTTATTCGCCGAACTGCTCGACGAGGCTCGGGGTTGGACCGCCGGGAACCTGCCGGTCGCCGTCGGCGGGGTCGTTGCTCTGTTGGTCCTCGTGTTCCTGGTGGTGAACACCGTGCTGCGCCGGCGCGAACTGAACCCGGCGCGACTGGCCGCGGCCGGCGCGACCGCGGTGACCGGCGAGAAGGCGCTGAGTTGGGCGCCGCCCGAACAGTCCTACGCCGACCGCCGCGGGTCGCAGCGCCGCGAAGGCCAGCCGGTGCGCGTGCTGCTCGCCTCCACCACGTTCCGCAACGGCGCCGGCGACGGCGACGGCTACGTCATCGACCGCTCGACCGGCGGGCTGAAACTCGCCACCCAGAGCGCCGTCCCGCCGGGCACGACGGTTCAGGTGCGGGCTGTTGACGCCCCGGACACGATCGGGTTCGTCACCGTCATCGTTCGCAGTTGCCGCAAGAACACCGACTACTACGAACTCGGCTGCGAATTCGACAAGACCCCGCCGTGGAACGTGCTGCTGCTCTTCGGGTGAAAGCAGAAGAGTGTTCACCGCAGAGACCGCGGAGACCGGAGAGAAGACACAGAGAGTGAGAAGAGCCTTTGTCTTCAACTCTGTTTTCCCTCTCCGGTCTCCGCGGTCTCCGCGGTCTCTGCGGTGAACACTCTTCTGCTTTCAATCGTTCTTCTTGTCCAACTGGATCGCGCGCGCGCCGATGCGCGCCAGGAACCGCGCCTTCTGCGCCGCGGACAGTTCCTTCGTGTACCGCGCACGCACCGCGTCCACCCACCGCACTTTACGCGTGCCGTAGTCGGTCGCGACGCGCACCAACACCGGCCCGTCGTGGCACACCGCGCCGCGTAACTTCTGCTCCAACTCCGCGTGCGAGTTCACTTCGACGTAGGTCACGCCGAACGCCTGCGCCAGCGCCTTGTAGTCGAGTCGCGTCAGAATCGTCGCCGTGGTCCGCAGGTACGCGGGCTTCTGCAACATCTGCATGTAGTGGTACGCCTGGTCGTCGAGAATCACGAACTTCACCGGCAGGTGTTCGCGCGCCGCGGTCGTGATCTCCATCGCGCTCATCAGTAAGCAGCCGTCGCCGGTGAGCGTCGCGACGGTCTTGCCGTGGTGAACCTTTTGCGCGCCGAGCGCGGCCGGAATGCTCCAGCCCATCGCCTGGTTATCGACCGGGTTGAAGTACGTGCGCGGCTGGCACACGCGGAAGTGTTCCGCCGCGAGGTGTTCGGTTACGCTCACGTCGGTGAACAACAGCGCGTCTTCTGGAAGCACCTTCCGCAGCGTCGCGACCGTCGCCAGCGGATCGACCCCGCACTTCGATGCGTGGATGTTGCAGAGTTCCTTCGCGGCGTCGGCTTTCAGTTCGCGGATGCGGTTCACGAGCCACTTGTCTTCGGCGCGCCGTAAGCGGTCGGCGCACGTGAGCAACCGACCCAGGAAGATGCCGGCGTCCGCGTGAACGGACACGTCCGTCTTGAGAATGCGGCCGAGGTTGCAGTGGTTCGCGTCCACGTGAATCACGTGCTTCGGCTGCGGGTTGCCGTAGTAGCCGGTGGACACCTCGCTGAACTTCACGCCGATCGCGAGCAGCGTATCGACGCCCGACTTCAGCGGGTGCTTCTTCTCGCCCGCGAAGATCGTCTCGGCCACTTCCGACGCGTGCGCGCCGTAGCCCCATCCCACCGCGAGCGGGTGCCCGTCGCTGATGACGCCGCGTCCGGAAACGCTGGTCGCGACGGGCGCTTGCAGCAACTCCGCGACCGCCGCGAGTTCGGCGCCGAACGCCATACAGCCGACGCCCGCGTAGATGCCGACGCGGTGCTTCCTGTCCATCAGGAACGGCAGCGCCCGCTCGAACGCGACATCATCGAAGGGCAGGGCGGGGACCGCCGGCGGCGGCGTGCGGAAGTCGTGCGCCTCGATGAACAGGTTGTACGGCACCACCACCGCGACCGGTCCGGGTTCGCCCTGCTGCGCGGTGACGAACGCCTGCCGCACGGCCGCGGCGATCTGCCCCACCGTCTGCACGGGGTACACGCACTTGCACACCGACTTCAGCAGCGCAACCTGATCGAGCGCGTGAACCTGAAACGGTTTGGCCTTCTCGCCGTTCGCCACATCGCCGACGATGGCGACGAGCGGCGACGAATCGAGCAGCGCTTCGCCCAACCCCGTGAGCGAGTTCGTGACGCCGGGTCCGGGGACGACACACAGCACGCCCGGCTTGCCGGTGCTGCGGGCGTAGCCGTCGGCCATGCACGCGGCGCTGAACTCGTGCGTCACCAGCAGGTACGGAACGCCCTTCTCCTTGAAGGTGTCCCACAGCTCGTTCTCCTGCGCGCCGGGGATGCCGTACACGCAGCCGACGCCCTCCGCGAGCAGTGCCTCGCAGAGCGCTTCGGCCCCGGTCATGCGGCCGAAAATCCAACCAGGATGCCGGGCGGCGCGCACGTTCGCGACCGGCCCGGCGCCGGCCGCACTCGCGGCGAGTACACCACCGACGGCCGCGGTACCCTGCAACAGTCCACGGCGGGAGAACGCGAAGTCCATTTCGATACCTCGAAGGCGGAATGGCCGAGATGTATCGGCTATCGGGGGTATGCGAATTCGCGCGGAATGCGCGGATTCGGCAGGGCGACCCGCGGTGGCCCGCGTCGCCCCCGGTCGCGCACCCAGGGCGTTGCCCTGGGCTGAGGAGTGGCAGTCCTTCGGACTGACTTCACCCGGAGGGTGGCACTCCTCAGCCCCGGGCAACGCCCTGGGGGTGGGACGACGCGGCCAACGCACTGGGTGTGTGGCGCGCGGGGTGGGCTTGCCCGGTTCGCCCGGTTCAGGTAATCACCCGCCTCTCGTTCTTCTTGGGGGAGCGCGCGCATGCCGCTGTTGGAAGTCGAAGGTCTGGTCAAGTTCTACGGCCGCCGGGCGGTCGTGAACGGCGTGTCGTTCGGCGTCGATGCGGGCGAGATCGTCGGCCTGCTCGGCCCCAACGGCGCCGGCAAGACGACCAGTTTCCGCATGGCGACCGGGCAGATTCAGCCGAACGAAGGCAAGGTGACGTTCAACGGCGAGGACGTGACCTCGCTGCCCATGTACCAGCGCGCGCGCCGCGGGATGGGCTACCTGTCGCAAGAGCCGAGCGTGTTCCGCAAGCTGTCGGTCGAAGGCAACCTGCTAGCCATTCTGGAAGCACTGCCGCGAAGCCGCAAGTTGGGCCGCCGGCTCACCCGCACCGAGCGGTGGGATCGCACCAACGAGGCGCTCGCCCGGTTCAAACTGGACACGGTGCGCAAGAGTACCGCGGGCCGCTGTTCGGGCGGCGAAAAGCGGCGGCTCGAAATCGCCCGCTGCCTCGTGTGCGAGCCGATGCTCATCCTGCTCGACGAGCCGTTCGCGGCGGTCGATCCGATCACCACCGAGGACATCCGCCGGAACATCCGCGAGCTGGCCGATTCCGGCATCGGCATTCTGATTACCGACCACAACGTGCGCGAGGTGTTCCGCACCGCGGACCGCGTGTGCCTCATCACCGCCGGTCAGGTCGTAACCACGGGCACGCCGATGAACCTGGTGAACGACCAGGTCGCGATCGACGCGTACCTCGGCCGCAGTTTCGAGGAAGACGGGTTCACGCGGCACTTCGACGCCCGCGTCACCGCGAACAAAGCGGACTCGTCCACCTCGACGCCGGTGCCGGTCGTCCGCTACGCGCCGCCCGCGAGCAAGCCGGCCGCGGCCGCTGCTTCGCCGCCTGCGCCACCCCCCACGCTGGCCGCGACGATGACGCCGCCGCCGGCGTTCCCGTCCGCGCCACCGTCTCCGTTCGCGTCCACCACGCCGGCGCCGGTGAGCGCGCCCGTCGGCGGGTCGATGGCCGCCGTGCTGGAGGTCGAGAAGGTGCGCCGCGCGGTCGAAGGACTGGCCGACGACCGCACGCTGAAGGCGTCGATGGTGGAACTGGTCGCGCGCGGCACGGCCGCGATCCCGCCCCTGCTCGAAGCGATGGAGCGCCGCGACGCGGTCCTTCGCAAGCGGGCGTTCGAGGTGCTGAAGTACGTCGCGAAGGACTACGGCGCGCTCGACTACGACCCGGACGGCGCGACCGAGGCCCGCCTCCGGCAGGTCGCCTACCTCCGCGCCAAACTGGAACGCCGCAGATAGTGTTTGGTGTTTGGTGTTTCGTGTTTAGTATTTCGAGTGGCGTTCGCGGTCCGTTCCGCTTCGGGGCGGAAGCAAACACCAAACACGAAACACCAAACACGAAACACCAAACACTCATGTCTCCGAATGAACTGGCCGATCAGTACCTCGCCGGTGCCGCGCAACTGCGGGCCGCGGTCGCGGGCATGACCCGCGAGCAACTCGTCGCGCGCCCGGTCGCGGGCAAGTGGAGCACGCTGGAAGTGGTGTGCCACGTCAGCGACTTCGACCCCATCCTGGTCGAGCGCATGAAGCGGATCCTCGCGCTGGCGAGCGACGTTCCGCTGCTGCTGGCCGCGGACGAGAACCTGTTCCTGAAGGCGCTGAACTACGACGCCCGCGACGTGAACGAGGAACTCGCGGTGATCGACGCGACCCGCGCGCAGATGGCCCGCATCATTCGCGGGCTGACGCCGGAGCAGTTGCAACTCACCGGCAACCACAACAAGCGCGGGCTTCAGACGCTGGAGAAGGTGATCCAGATGGCGTGCAATCACGTCCCGCACCACCTGGCGTTCATCGCCGAGAAGCGCAAGGCGCTGGGCGTATAGCGAGTGCGGTGGCAAGAATGCGTCTCAGCCTTGCGGCGCGTCCGTCGCCATCCCCGCGACGCGGTCCGCGACCAGCATCTCGCCCTCGCTGTCCAGATACCATTCGTCCGGCGTGCGCGACCGCAAGCGCAAGAACATGTCGTCGCCCACCTGCATCGTGTGGCCGGGTGCGAACTGGTGGCCGGACGTGCGCAGGTACGCGAGCGCGTTGCTGAACAGCTCGAACGTGAACCCGCTCCGCGAGTGGTCGGCGGCGTGCATCCCGAGGTCCGGCAGCCCGAACCGGTGGCAGCCGTAGGTGCGCATCCACACGCCCGGCAACCCTTCCACTTCGAGCTTCACGAACCCGCAGTAGATGAGCGGCAGCGGCAGCCCGCGGAGCGCCGCGAGCATGTTCCCGTCGTCCTCCTCGTGCGGCATCAGCACCGGGGCCGGGATCGCGGTGCGCGCCGTCTCGTTCAGCGTGAACACCGCGCCGAACATCACCAGCACGCCCGCGACCGCCGCGAGCGCGACGTACTGTTCCAGCGGGTCGTGGTCGTACCCGTTGTAGTACAGCATCACGTGCGTCTGGTGCCGGTACGCGATGGCCTTGTACTCGGGGTCGAAGTGCGCCGGCTGCACGCACGATTTCACCGCATCCGCCGGCATCGGCGTCGGGAACGCCACCAACTTGACGACGTGCGCGCCCCACGCGACCAGACCCATGATCGCGGGTTCGAGGTCGCCCGGCTTCGCGGGCGGGGGCACCTGATACAACTCGACGGTTGCTTGCGCGAGGTCCGGGTGGTAGTCGCGGATCGCGACCTGCAACCCGTCGGCCGGAAGGTCGAGCGGGATGTCGAAGAGGCACTGAAGTCCTACCGGGTCGGCGAGGCGCGGGTTCGCGACCGGCGGCCCGCCGATTCGCGGCACGCCCTTCCCGAAGAACCGGTCCAGCAAGTCGTCGGCCATCGTGTGACGCTCCGATCGGCGAACCCCGCCCGCAAGGGCGGGGGTGGCGGTCATCGCCGCTCCACCCCCGCCCTTGCGGGCGGGGTTCGCCTTCTTCCGCACTTTTCCTTTCCCCACCACGCATCGTCTCGCTTATCATATCCCTTCGTTCGCTGCTCTCCTCACTACCACTCCACGTTTCGCAAAGGGGCTTCGTCATGTTGGACCGCGGAAACCTTTCCCGCCGAGGGTTCATGAACCGCTCGGTGGCCGCTCTCGTCGCCACCGGCTTGCCCGCGTGGCACGCGCGCGACTTCTTCGGCGCCGCAAACGCCGCCGACGAGCCGAAGACCGGCGCCAACGGCAAACTGAACATCGGCGTCATCGGCGTCGGCTCGCCCTCCTCGCGGTCGCGCGCTCTCTACGGTGAGGCCAAGAAGTTCAAGGACAAGGTGAACTTCACCGCGGTGTGCGACGTGGATGGCCGGCACCGCGACGTTGCCGTGAAGCAGTACAAGGCCGACGGCTACGAGGTGAAGGCGCACAAGGACTTTCAGGAACTCGTCACCAGCAAGGACGTGGACGCGGTCATCGTCGCGACGCCGGACCACTGGCACGCGATCATCGCCATCGCCGCGATGAAAGCCGGCAAGGACGTGTACTGCGAGAAGCCGCTCACGCTGACCATCGAAGAAGCGCTCGCGATGAAGAAGGTGACGCACGACACCAAGCGCGTGCTTCAGACCGGTAGTCAGCAGCGCACCGAGATGGGCGGCAAGTTCCGCCTCGCGACGGAACTCGTTCGCGCCGGGCGCGTCGGCAAGATCGAGACGATCGAGTGCCGCATCGGTGGCAGCCCGCAGAGCGGGCCGATCAAGGAGGTCGAGCCGCCGAAGGAACTGGACTGGGACATGTGGCTGGGGCCGACCGCGAAGGCGCCGTACCGCCTGGACGGGAACAAGACGAACTGCCACTACGAGTTCCGCTGGTGGTACGAGTACAGCGGCGGCAAGATGACCGACTGGGGCGCGCACCACATCGACATCGCGCAGTGGATGCTGAACATGGACGGCAGCGGCCCGACCCAGACGGAAGTGGCCGAAGCCTCGAAGCCCTACGCCAAGGGCGACGGCTACAACTGCCACGAGACGTTCAAGGTGATCCACACCTACGCGAGCGGCGTGAAGGTCGAAGTGAGCCACGGCGCCGGCAGCACCGTGAAGGGTCTGGTGGACGCCAACGGCAACGCCCGTAAGGGCGACCTGGGCGGCGGCGAGAACGGCGTGCTGGTGAAGGGCGACAAGGGCACGCTGTTCGTGAGCCGCGGGTTGCTGCTGGCGAGCGACAAGGCGATCTTCGCCGACCTGGGCGCGGACAAGCCGAAGCTCTACCCGACCGTGCCGACGAACCACATGGGCAACTTCTTCGACTGCGTGAAGTCGCGCGAGACGCCGATCTGCGGCGTGGACGTGGGCGCCGGTTCGGTGATCGTGTGCCACATCGGGACGATCGCGCTGCGGACCGGTATGAAGCTCGGCTGGGATCCGAAGAGCAACGTGTTCAACACGCAGGAGGCCAACAAGCACCTCGGCCGCGAGCGCCGCGGCGGGTGGAAGATCAGTTGAGGTCTTGTAGGGTGGGTCGAAGCCCGCGCTTCGCGGGCCAAAGGCCCACCATTTCACGTCAACGGTTGTGGTGGGCCTTCGCCGCAAAGCCGGCTCGACCCACCCTACAAGAGGAACGCCGTGCCGGACTACCGCCGCTGGTACGTTCCCGGCGGGACGTACTTCTTCACCGTGGTGACGCACCGGCGGCAGCCGATCCTGACCGCCGAGTTCGCGCGGAAGTGCTTGCGCGACGCGATGAACGACGAGTTCGCGCTGCGCCCGGTCACGGTCGTCGCGGTCGTGCTGCTCCCCGATCACCTGCACACGATCTGGACACTTCCCGCGGAAGACGCCGACTATTCCCTCCGTTGGCAGCGGATCAAGGAACGGTTCACGCGCTCGTACCTCGCCGGCGGCGGAACCGAAGCCCCGACCAGTTCGTCGCGGTCCGCGCGTCGCGAGCGCGGCGTGTGGCAGCGCCGGTTCTGGGAACACCTCGTTCGCGACGAGGACGACCTCAAGGGCTGTGCGGATTACATCCACTGGAACCCGGTCAAGCACGGCGTCGCGAAGTCACCGGGCGCGTACCCGTACTCGTCCTTTTCGCGCTGGGTCGAGAGCGGCGATTACCAACCGGAGTGGGGAGGAGACGGCACGCCGGATGTGCCGGGCGCGGAGTGGGAGATGTAGGGTGGGTCGAGCCGGCTTTGCGGCGAAGGCCCACCACGCGCTGCCGGTGACCATGACGTTTGTTGTGTTAGCTTCGCGCTGG
>CANLGS010000108.1 GCA_947490035.1 Gemmataceae bacterium | reverse complement strand
GCCCACGTCGGCCGCGTACTTGGCGCCCTCGTCGGGCGGCAGCGCTCCGACCAGCGACACGACCGCGAGCCGCGTGGAGAAATCCTTGTCCGCGATCTTCGCGAGCGCGAGCGGGACGAGCGGCTTGCCGGTGGCGCCCATGCGCGTGATCGCCTCGATCGCGTAAGCCGGGACGCCAGCAAACGGTGCTTCGAGGCCGCGCTTGATGAGTGCCGCCGCGTCCTCCTGCGCCTCGCCGAGTATGCAGAGCGTGACCGCGGCTTCCGCCGCGACGTTGATACTCCGGTCGGTGAGCGCCTTCTTGAGCGCCTCCTTCGCGGACTTGGCGGGTGTACCGATCAAGCCCAGCGTCTTGGCGGCTTCCGACCGCACCTTCATGTTGCTGTGTTCGAGCAACTTCGCGGCGGGCGCGACGGAGGCTTCGCCGATGCGCGTGAGCGCGTGCCAGTACGCGTTTTCCACCCCCTCGAAGTGCGCCGCCGTCGGGTCGTACTCCTTCGGGTAGTACTTGTTGATCGCGGCGATGAGTTGCGGCAGTGCGGGCGCGGCGGCTGGGCCGACCGCGGCGAGACCGTTGGCGGCGGATGTCTGGATGTTGGTGTTCGGGCTGCCGAGCGCCTCCGCGATCGGCCCGACCGCGCCGGCCGGCAGGTCGGGGATGAGCGGGATGAGTTCGCCCGCGAGCCGCACCACGTCGTCGTTGTCGTGCTTCAGCAGTTTCACGAACGCGACCGGGTCCGGGACGCCGGTGACGCGCAGCGCGTCGAACGCGACCCCGCGCACGTAGGTGTCCTTGTCGGTACACAGTTTCTGAAGGTCCGGCGCGAGCGGCTTCGACATCGGCCCAAGCTGGGCGATGGTGTACGCGCTGTGCTCGCGCACCGCCGGCGACGGGTCGCTCAGCCCATCGCGCAGGATCGCCAGCCCCTTATCTTTGAGAAGTGCTTCGCCCTTCGGACCGGCTTTGAGGAGCGCCATCGCGGCGGCTTCGCGGGTGCTGTTGACCTGGTTCGCGACGGTCTGCCCCGTCCCGTTGTTGCCCTTGTCTTTGAGCAGTTCCAGCAGCGCCGGGCCGGCTTCCGGGTCTTCCAGCACGAGGTAGGACAGTTCGTCGATGGCGGTGCGGCGCGCGTCCGTCTTGCCCTTGATCGCGGCGAGTTGCTTGGCCCGCCACGCGGTGGCTTCGTCAACGGGCGTCGGCGCGACGGCGACCTTGCCCTTGTCGATGTCGGCGGCCTTGTCGGTGTCGGCCGGCGCGGGCTTCTTCCCACACCCGCAGGCGAGGCCGACGAGCAGCGCGAAGAGTGCGAACTGGCGCATGGCGGAAACTCCGAGGTCTTGAAGCGTTGCCCCTGAAACCCAGGGCGTTGCCCTGGGCTGAGGAGTGTCACCCTCCGGGTGAAGAATCGCGGTGCAGTCCGAAGGACTGCGACTCCTCAGCCCAGGGCAACGCCCTGGGTTCAGGGGCAACGCCGACAGCTTTCACTTCTTCGCGGCGGGCAAGTCCTTGAACGCGACGCAACTCACCGTCACCTGCACCGGGTCGGGCGACTTCAGCCCCAGGTCGGTGCCCTTCGCGTCGAACCGCAGCGACAACTGGATGCTTTCGGGGAACTCGCCGTCCTTGCCGTAGTTGAACTTCCACGTGCCGCTGCCGGCGACCTTCGCGGGCTTGCCGCCGACGGTCAGCGTGCCCTCCGAGGCGAACTGCTCCTTCGGCCCGTTCTTCTCCGGGTTCGCGATCGGCTTCACCTCGCCGCACTTGGTCAGCGCGAACGCGACGGCCGGCGGCTTGTCTTCTGGCGTGATGTCGCCGAGGACGCGGCGCGACTGGTCGCCGAGCTTCTGCGCCATCTTGTCGCAGGTCAGCGTGAACGCGGCGGAAGGCGTCTTGGAGTGGAATGTGAACGTGCCCGCGGCGGCCGGCTTGCCGTAGAAGAAGTTCGGCCACTTCGCGCCGGTCGGGTCGCGGAACTCGATGTCCGCGGTGACGTACTTGGGCGCGTCCGGCGCGAGTTTGAACTCGGTGCCGTCGGCCGGCGGCTTGCGCACCGGCTTCTGCGCGAACGCGGGCGCGCCGACGGTGAGCAGGGTCAGGAGGGTGAAGGTGTGGCGCATGGTGGCTTCTCTTGTAGGGTGGGACAAGGCTCTGAGCCGTCCCACCATTTTGCTTGTGGCACAGGCTTCCAGCCTGTGTTGCCTTTAGAAACACAGGCTGGAAGCCTGTGCCACAAAACCCCAACCAGGACTACTTCCCCAAATCGAGCAGCAGGAAATACCCGTCGCTGGCGCCGCCGCCGAACTTGGCGAGCGCCGCGTCCGTGCCCGGCGCGGACTGGCCCTTGTCGTCCTTGTCGCCGGCGCTGCCGAGGCACAGCACGCACGGGCGCCCGTTCCGCGTGCCGCGAACGAACTGCCACCGGCCGTTCTCGCCCACATCGACCTTCGACGTCGCGGGCAGCGCGGAGGAGAAGCGAAGTGAGGTGTAGTCCTTGTTGAACACCGCGACATACGGCCCGGTCGGGTCGCCGGGGTTCAGCTTGTTGCCGGTTTCGACTAGCCCGAACGCCGACTTGCCGCCGACGCACACCGAGCCGTCGCCCGCGAAGCCGAGCGAATCCAGCCAGATGCTGTTCGGCTTGTCCTTGTCGTTGAGGTACGCGAGCCACAGCGTGCCGCCGAGTACCTTGTAATCTTTCGGGTCGAGTTTGATGATGTAGGCGCAACTCAGCACGCCCGCGCCCCACGCGGACATGCCCAGCCCCTTGAACTCTTTCGCGCTGGTGCGCACGTCGAACGGCTCGCGGTACATCACCGAGTTGCCGCCGTCGCTCCACGCGTACACGATCAGGTTGCCGTCGTCGTCGTACTTCACCAGCCGCAGTTCGGAATCGGACACGAGGCGCAGGTTGTCCAGACCGACGAGCGGGCCGTCCCAGTGGTAGAGTTCGTACTTGAGTTTGCCGTCCGGCTTGTGGACGTGCAAAAAGGGGTCGCGGTACGGCTCGCGCCCGGTGTGCCAGTTGACCGTCTGGCCGCCGCGCGCGATGGTGCCGTCCTTCGGGCTGATCGCGGTGCGCCGACCCAGCGCGAACGGCACTACAACCGCGGCCTCTTCCTTGCCGTCGGGGGTGAAGGTGTGCACGTCGGGGCCGGTGAACTTCACCTTGCCGTCGGCGGTGAGCGTGACTTCCGGCGCGTTGCTCGGCGCGGTGATGTGACGAAGCCACAGCACCTTACTCGCGTCCGGGTTGAGCTTCGCGAGGTATGTGCGGGCCACGGCCGCGGTCTTCGGCCCGCCCGCCGCGGCCTTCAACTCCTTCACGTCGCCGCCGACGCTTGCGATGCCGTCAGCCGCCAGCCCGGTGAGGTAGATGTTGCCGTCGGCGTCCACGGCCGCGGAGGTCACGCCGCCGGCCTTCCACGGGAGCCGGCTCACCGACTTCACGGTCTTCATGTCCCCACTGAGGCGGACGACGAACGCGGTCGCGGCCGGGTCGGTCCACGCTACGTCCTTGAACTTCGGCGTGCCGTCCTTGTTCTTCTGCTCCACGCCCTTCGCGTCGAGCAGCGGTTGCGGCTTGTACGCAGATGGCGCGGGGCCGTCCTTGCCCAGCACGACCGCCTTCGCCGTGCCGATGTCGAGCGTCGGGCCGAGGCTGGTGCCCGCGACGACGACGGTGCCGTCCGGCTGGAAGCCGCCGCCCGCGAGCCACTCCGTGCCGCCGCTGCCGAGGTAGCCCGCGGCGACGACCTTCGCCTGATCGGGGGCTTTCTCGTACTTCTTGGTGAACTGGGCGTACCGCGAGTCCGCGCCGAGGGCGGTCGCGGATGACAGGGCCAGGACGAGGAGCGCGACCCGCTTCATCAGAGCGTTCCGTTGGGTGAATGGTGTTTCCGGTCGCACGAGCTGCGCGCTTATGTTAGGCGACGAAGGTGAGACGGGCCAACCGGCGGAACAGTTCCCGCCGGCGCGCGACATGCCGTCGCCCGCGACCGGGCCGAAGCGGTTCCTGTACGTCTGCGCCGGGCTGACGTGCGTGGGCCTCGCGTACCTCGGCGCGATCTTGCCCGGCCTGCCGACGACGCCGTGGGTGTTGCTCGCGAGTTACTGCTTTTCGCGCTCGTCGCCGCGCCTGGGCCGCTGGCTGAAGCGGGCGCCGCTCTTCGGCCGGCTGTTGCGCGACTGGGACGAACACCACGGCATCCGCCGCCCGGTGAAGGTGTTCGCGGTGTGCCTGGTGGTCACGGTGGTGAGCCTGAGCCTCGTGTTCGGGCCGCTGCCGGTGTGGGCGAAGTGCGTGATCGGCGCGCTGGCACTAGTGGGGATTGGCACCATCGTGTTCGTGGTGCCGACCATCAAGAACGCCCCGCCCCGGTGAAAAGGCGGGGCGGGTTCGGGAGGTCACGCGGGCGGAACGCCGGTCACCAGTTGCTGCCGAGCACCTCGCCGCCGTTGCGGGTGCAGGCCGCCCACCACGTGTTCGCGTCGATGCTGCTGCTGACGGTGCGCACGCTCCCGTCGGCCAGCCCGACGTAGATTTGACCGGCGTGCGGCGACGACGCCTGTCCGCGGTCGCACGGGCCGGACACGGTGTTGTTGGCCGGGACGCCGAACACGGTCGGCTTGGAGTCCGGCCCGACGTACCAGCGCGTGCCGTCTCCGCTGACCCCGCCGCCGAACATCGCCGACACCCGGTCCCCGGGGTAACTGTCGGCGGCGGCCGGGACGCCGGTGCCGCTGAACGAGTTGCCGCCGTAGATGCCGCGCAGCCACCACGATCCGCCGTGCTGGTTTGTCCCGTTCCTCACGTTCGGCAAGCTCACCGTCCCGGGGATCCGGCCCGGACAGTACGACAGCTTCTCGACGTAAGCGATGGTGTTCGAGGTGCCGTCGGTAATTTGAACCAGCGTGGTCTTGCCGTCCCAGCCCGCGGCGTTATTGGTCGATGCGGTGGCCGGGTCGCCGAAGAGTTGGTAGTTGGGCGCGTAACTGGCGTCGCCCGGGGTCCAGTCGGTAGCCAGATTGGTACCGATGGTGCGGTCCACCGGGCACTGGTACGTCTTGATCCGGGTCTTGCGGAGGTGCGTGTACCCGGCCGTGCCGGGCGTGTCCCACAGCGGGATCACGAGACCGTCGCTCACCTGGGTGGCCGACTTGTGTACGTTGCCCTGTTCGATGAACGGGAGGATGTGGAAGAAGTGCGGCGCGTAGTACGCCCCGCCGTACTTGAACCCGGCTATCGGTGGCAGCATGTTGTTCACGTCGTGCGCCGACTGAACGGCCAGCGCCATCTGCTTAAGGTTGTTAGAGCATTGCGTGCGGGCGGCGGCCTCGCGCACCTTCTGAACGGCGGGTAACAGCAACCCGATCAGGATGGCGATGATCGCGATCACCACCAGCAACTCGATCAGCGTAAACGCCGATCGACCGCGGATGCGGACATGGGGAAGTAGCATTGGACGTGCCCGGAGAAAGAAATGGGGAGAAGCAAGCGGATGCGAGAACTCGAAGTCCGCTTCGCGACCGGGATGAAAAGGATCGAGTCCGGTCGCTTCTTAGAAAGTACACATCAATACGGGGATGTGTCAACGCGAAACTCGGAGAACCGCGAAACTTGGAGAACCTTTTGGTGTTACTCGAATAGCGAACCCGTCTTGTCTTCCGGTTTCGGCTTGGGCTGCGACTTGCCGAGCGAACTGTACGCCCGCGGCATCGCGACGCGGCCGCGCGGCGAGCGCGTGATGTACTGCTCGCGCAGCAGGTACGGCTCGATCTCGTCGGAGAGCGTGTCCGACGCGAGGTTGATCGTGGCCGCGAGCGCTTCCACGCCGGTCGGCCCGCCGCCGTACAGGTCGATGAGGATTTCGAGGTACTTGCGGTCGTTCTTGTCCAGCCCGTCGGCGTCCACTTCGGCCATGTCCAGCGCGGCCCGCGCGATCGGCTCCGTGATGGGTCCGTCGTGCTTCGCGGCGGAGTAACTGCGCGTCCAGTGCAACCGCGAGTTCGCGACGCGCGGCGTTCCGCGACTCCGGCGTGCCAACTCGTAAGCCGCTTCCGGCGTGATCGGCGTGTTCAGCTTCGCGGCGTTGACGCGAACGATGGTGGCGAGTTCTTCGACGCTGTAGAACTCCAGGTGTTCGTGCATCTTGAAGCGGTCGCGCATCGGGCCGGACAGCATCCCGCTGCGGGTGGTCGCGCCGATCAGCGTGAACCGCTTGAGGTTCATGGAGATGGTCCGCGCGCTCATGCCTTCGCCGAGGACGATGTCGATGCGGAAGTCTTCCATCGCGGGGTAGATGAACTCTTCCACGATGCGCGGCATGCGGTGGATTTCGTCGATGAACAGCACCGACCCTTCTTCGAGGTTGGTGAGGAACGGGAGCATGTCCGCGGGCTTCGACAGCGCCGGACCGCTGGTCATCTGAATGGACGTGCCGAGTTCGTTCGGCAGCACGGTGGCGAACGTGGTCTTGCCGAGTCCGGGCGGGCCGTCGAAGAGGATGTGGCCGAGCGGCTCGTTGAGCTTCTTGGACGCGCGCACGGCGATCTCGAGCCGCTCCGCGACTTTTCGCTGCCCGATGACTTCCTTGAGCAACTTCGGGCGCAGGGCCGCGTCGTGCTTGTTGCCGCCGTCGTCGCCCCCACCTGGGCCGGACGTAATCACCTTCTCGCGCGCCATCGTCGCCTCACAGTGCCGTAATGTGTGCCCGCAGCCAGTCAAGGAATTCGTCGCGCGTCATCGTGTGGGACGCGACGGCGAGGAAGACGCGCTCGCTGTCGTCTAGTGGGGCAGCAATCTTGTGGCCGTTGAGCCGGAGGAACACGTCGGTCGCGGTGAAGCCGACGCGCTTGTTGCCGTCTTTGAAGCCGTGGTTGTTGACCAGCGAAAAGCCGAGCGCTGCGGCCATGTCGGGCAGCATCGGATTCAGGTATTGCCCGCCCCAAGTCATTTGAGGTTGGGCGAGCGCCGATTCGACCAACTTCAGGTCGTGAATGCCGTCGCCTCCGCCGTGGAGACGAATCACCTCGGCGTGGATTTCGAGAACCTGCTCGAGGGTGAGGAAGTTCATCACTTCGCCAGCCGGCGGAGCAATTCCTCGTTCTCGTTTACGCTGTCCGCAAGCGCCTTCTTGAAGGCGTCGTTGTTCGGCGTCGCGCGCGAAAGGAAGTCATCGGTGATCTGCCGCAGCAGCTCCTCGACCTCCAACCCGCACTTGCGTGCGGCCTCAGCGAGTTCCCCGGCTTTGGTGTCTTCGAGTTGAAACGTCAGCGTACTCATGACTCAGTCCTTCTGCTTGGCGAAGATGATCGCGAACGCGTCTTGCAGCGTGCGGAACGGCTTGCCGCATGTTAGCAGCCCGTCGAGCTTCGTGCGCGCCTCGATCGGGTTCAGCCCCAGGCCCATGAGCGCCTGATACACGTCCTCGATCAGTTGACCGTCAACAACGCTTGGCTCTGGCGAGCGGGGGGCGTCAGCCCCCTGATTGTCCGCGCTCGCTTTCGCCTTCTTGCTTTTCGTGGGCGTCTCGTTTGGTGATTCATCAGGGGGCTGACGCCCCCCGCTCGCTTCGGAAGGCGCACTCAGCATCGCGAACTTGGTCACCTTGCGCTTGAGCGTGGTGACGATCTGCTCCGCGGTCGTCGGGCCGATGCCCGGCAGCGAGGACAGCCACTTCGCGTCCTGGCGGCTGATCGCGTCCGCGATGGTCTTGATCGGGAACGCCATCGCCTTGAGCGCCTTCTTCACGCCGATCTTCTCGACCGTGCAGAACAGCTCGAAGAAATCCAGTTCGGCTTCGGTGTTGAAGCCGATGCGCCGCGGCACGAACCGGCTGCCGACGGAGTTGCCTTCGAGATACTCCAGGATGTGGAACGTGACTTCCTGACCCGTTCGCAACTGGATGTGTCGGCGCACCGCTTCGGACACCATCACCTGGTACTCGAACGGGCCGATCTGCACCCGCACTTCGTCGTCGAGGACGCGAGTAAGCAGTCCCGTCATCTTGGTAATCATGCGGATTCGCTCCGGATGTCTTTGTCATCGGTGAGGTCGTCGGGGTCGTTGCCGAGCAGCGCTTGCATGTTCACGCCGGTGAAGGTCGCGCCGCGAGCGCCGCCCATCACGCCGCTGCCGGTCGCGAAGTAGTGGCAGAGCGCGATTCCGAGCGCGTCGGCCACGTCGTTCGGTTCGGGCGGTTTCGCCAGTCCCAGTTCGCGCATGACCGCGTACTGCATCTGCTCTTTGGTCGCCCGCCCGCTGCCGGTCACGAGCTTCTTCACCTTCGTCGCCGCGTAACTGGTCACCGGAATGTCCCGTTGTGCGCCCGCTAGCAGGTACACGCCTCGCGCGTGGGCCATGAGGATCGCGGTCCGGGGGTGGTCGTAGTGGCCGTAAAGTTGCTCGACGGCCATCGCTGCGGGCTTCCACTCGTCGAGCACCTCACACAACCCATCGTAAAGGGCGCGGACGCGCTGTGCCATGTCGGAAGGATCGCGCCCGTCGGCAGATTTGATAACACCGGCATCGACGACACGCGGCCCGCGGTCGGACGCTTCGAGGACGCCGTAGCCGGTGGTTTGCAAGCCGGGGTCGAGACCGAGGATGCGCCGCGGCGTCGGGGTGGTCATGGGATCGCTTCCGGTGCGGAGTGGTGTCGTTCGCCCGCGAAGCCGCGAGCGGCTCAACGTGTTGCCGCTCGCGGCTTCGCGGGCGTTCCCCGCAGATAGCCGAGTTCGCGACTCCCCGGAATGTCAGAGCGACGATTCCCGCATGTCCATCTTACCCGACGCGCCAGGTGGTGCCGCCGGGGCGGTCTTCGAGGGTCACGCCGAGTTCGCCGAGCCGTTTGCGGATCAGGTCCGTCTGGTCG
>CANLGS010000107.1 GCA_947490035.1 Gemmataceae bacterium | reverse complement strand
CTACCCAGGCGCTACTTCTTCTTCCCCAGCGGCTTGCCGTCCTTGTCGATCGGGCCGACCGCGACCAGCACGAACGCCTTCGGGTCGAGGTGCTTCTTCGCCATCGCCTGCACGTCGGCCGGCGTCACCGCGCCCACGTCCTTGCGGTACTTCTCCAGGAAGTCGAACCCCAGCCCGTAGCGCTCCGCCGCGAGGAGTTCTCCCGCCACGCCGGACAGCGTCGTGAACCGGAACGGCAGGCTCCCCAGGAGGTACTTCTTCGCGTCGTCCACCTCCTCCTTCGTCGGCTCCTCGTCGCGGAGCTTGTTCACTTCCTTGAAGAAGCCGTGCTTCACGTCGAGGAACTTGCCATCGACCGCGCCCACGAAGCCGGTGAACGCGCCCGGCTGCTTGCCGGCACTCGACGTGATTGTCGCGCTGACGCTATACGCGAGGCCGAGCCGGTCGCGCAGGTTGGACGACAGTCGATCCGTGAACCCCGGGCCCGTGCCGAGGACGTTGTCCATGACGAGCAGTTTGTAGAAGTCGGGGTGGTCGCGGGTGATGCCGAGGTGCCCGATGTAGACGTGAATCTGCGCCGCGTTCGGGTCGCTGACGATCTGCTCGCCGCCGACCGGCTTCGGCGGTGCCTCCACCTTCGGCGCGCCGAGATCGGACTTCTTCCAGTCCTTCGTGAGCGCCTCAATCTTCTTCGTCATCTCGTCCGTCTTGAAGTCGCCCACGACCGCGATGGTGGCGAAGTTCGGCGCGAACGTGAGCCGGTGGAACGCCTTCGCGTCGGCCGCGGTCAGTTTCTCGACGATCTCCTTCTTGCCGAGCGCCGGCCGTCCAGACGGGTGCTTGCCGTACACGGCGGAGTAGAACAGCCGGCCGGCCTTCGTGCGCGGTTGCGTCTCCGCGTCCGCGATGGCGGAAAGCTGTTGCTCGCGCATCCGCTCCAGCGACTCCTGCGGGAAACTCGGCGTCTGGAGGCACTCGAACAGCAACCCGAGGCCGAGGTCGGTGTCGGGCGTCAGGACGCGGAACGCGCCGCCGCTGGACGACAGCGACAGGCTGCCGCCGGTGTCCTCGATGAGCGCGGAAATCTCCTTGCCGGTGTGCTTCGCGCTGCCCTCTTCGAGCATGTTGCCCATCAGCGTGGCGACGCCGAGCTTGTCGAGCGGTTCGCGCAGGCGCACGTCCGCGACTTCGAGCGACGCGACCACAATCGGCAACCGGTGATCTTCGAGGAGGATGACGGTGAGACCGTTGGGCAGCACGACGCGCTTGGCCGCGGTGAGGGAGAAGCCGCCGGCGCCTTCGGCGCGAGCGAAAGACAACCTCTCCCCCCAACCCCCTCCCCTAAGAAGGGAGGGGGAGGTAGAGTTCTTAGCCCCTCCCTTCTTAGGGGAGGGGTTGGGGAGGGGTTCTTCGCCTTCGCCGCACTTCTTCTCCTCTTTCGGCACGCTCCACACGATCGCGGACTGCTTGCGCACGAGGTACTGTTTGGCGACGCGCTGGATGTCGGCCTTCGACACCCTGCCGATGGCGCCGAGGTAGTTCTCGAAGAACTTCGCCACGTCCTCGCCGCCGGGGTAGGTGCTGGTGCGGGAGATCGCGTCCGCGAGGCTGTGGACGCTCTCGCGCGAGAAGATGAACGACGCCAGAATCTTCCGCCGCGCGCGGGCGAGTTCAGCATCCGTGACCGGCTCGGTCGCGAGCTTCTCGATCTCCGCGAACGCGAGGTCTTCGGCCTTCTTGCGGTCCTTCCCCTGGAGCAGTTCGACGTTCACGCCGAACCAGCCGGGATAGCGGCCGGCCTGGTTGCTCGCGCTCACCTCCGACGCGAGCCGCTCGTCCTCCACCAGTTTGCGGTACATGCGCGAGGTCTTGCCGCTGGCGAGGATGTCCGAGATCACGTCGAGGATCGGGTCTTCCGGCGTGCCGACCGTGACCGTGTTGAACCCGACCATCAGCCGCGGCACGTCGAACTTCGAGTCGAATTCCTTCCGCGTCGGCTCCTTGCGTTCGGGGTAGAAGGTCGCCTTCTTGCGCGGCGGCAGCTCGCCCTTCGCGATCGGCCCGAACAGCGTCTTGATCTTCTTCAGTGCCGCGTCCGCATCGAACCCGCCGGCGACGACGAGCGCCGCGTTGTTCGGGTGGTACCACTTGTCGTAGTGCCGCTTGATGGTCTCGGCGGTCGCGCCCTTGACGTGCGCCCGGTGCCCGATGACCGGGTGCGAGTACGGCGACTCCTTCGGCCACAACAGCGGCAGGATCGTCTTGTACTCCAGGTCCCACGGGTTGTCCTCGCCGCCTTCGAGTTCGGAGATGACGGCGCCCTTCTCCTGCTCGAACTCGTGCTTCTCGTCGATGCGGATGTTGCGCATCCGGTCGGCTTCGATCTCCAACGCGGCTTCCCACCGGTCGGCGGCGAAGTCGAAGTGGTAGACGGTCATGTCTTCGGACGTGTACGCGTTGTTGCGCCCGCCGTTGCGCTGGGTGGCGCGGTCGATGTCGCCGGGGTTGAGCTTCGCGGTGCCCTTGAACATCAGGTGTTCGAGGTAGTGGGACAGCCCGGTCTGGTCCTTCTCCTCGTCGCACGAGCCGACGCGGTACGCGACCATCGTGGTGACGACGGGCGAGTCCTTCACGGGCAGCAGGTAGACGCGAAGGCCGTTGTCGAGCGTGACTGCCTTGAGGTCTTTGAACATCCCCTGCGCGGTCTTCACCAGTTCCGCGTCGGCCTTGGGGTCCGGCGCGCAGTCGGCCGCCTCCTGTTCGATCGCGACCGGAACCGGCGCGGGTGCGGCCTTGTTGTCGCCTCGCGTCGGGGTGAGTGGAACGAGGAGCGCGAGCGTGGCGAGTGCGAGTAAGCCGGGCACGAACCGCGACATGGTTAGTCCTTCGTGACTGGGGAACGGGTTCCCCGCCAGTGTATCGCGCGGGCGAGTCGCGGTCAGCCGCCGGGCGTGTCGAAGATGCTCTGAAGCCGCGCCGCGAGTTCCGGCGGGAACTTCGCCGGCCACGTCGCGTCGATCAGCCCGACCTCGATGAAGTCGCGCAGATGCGTGCGGTCCTTATCGCGGTTGGCGATCAGCTTCATGCGCACCAGCGCCTCGAGCGAAACCACGCGGAACGAGTCGCCCGGTTCGCTCTCGGTCACGTCCGGTGCCGGCACCACGTCGTCCTGCTTGACTTTCTCGTTGGCGAAGATGACGTGAACCGCGTCGCGCGCCTTCGCGCCGGGGCCGTCGAGGAACATGTCGATGCTGGCCGCGTGCCGGTAGACGAAGCCGCCGGCGGCCATCGCGACCTTCGCGGCGTCGAAGTCGGCGCGGCGGAGGAGGATGTCCACGTCGCGCGTGTTGCGCACCGCCGCTTCATCGACGCGCGACACCCACGCGGCCACGGCGTTCCCGCCGATGACGGCGTAGGGCACCTGAGCCGTCTCCAGAATCGCCGCCGTGCGGAGTAACCGCTCGCGTACCTTTTCCACGGCACGTACCATCCTTTCGAGTGACACCGGCCCGAGAATCACGTCCGCCATTTCACACCTCCGCGTGCAGTGTACCAGATGTTCACGCGTCGTTGCACCGCTCCAGCGCGCGGCGGACCGCGGCGGGGTACGCGCGTGCCTGCTCGTCGGTCGCCTTCACGCTCACCGCGCCGACCGCGCGCCCGCTCGCGGTCGGGAGCGCCAGGTTGCCGACCGCGATGAAGCCAATCGGAAAGCCGACATCGGGAATCGTGCCGACCACCACCTTCGCGTCGCGCACGACCGACACGCCTACGTCGCCGAGTTCGCGGCGCACGCGCTTCGGGCTGTGTTCGAGCAGCTTGCGGTGCAGCCACGCGGGCAGCAACTCCGCGTCCTTGAACGATTGCCGCAGCGGACTGCTCCGGCCGCGCGCCGCAGCGACGAGGCGGTTGAACTCGCGCGCGAACGCGACCAGCGCCGCGTCGGAATCAACGCCGAAGTCGTCCGGCTTCACGGCGATCAGGTCCACGTCGCGCTCGTGCGCTCCGGACGCGGGCACTTCCAGCGTAGTGCCGAACCGCGTCCCCGCGAACCCCGCTTCGCGCGCGAGCCGCCACAGCAGCAAGGCGCCGAACGTGATGTCGCCGCCGATCTGTGGCGCGAGCCGCGCGTTCAGCCGCTTGCGGAGCGCGAGAAGGGGCGAAAAGTCATGAAAAGAGATCGTTTCGTACACCTCGCGCTCGCCGGGATGGAAGCACGGGTGCGGGCCGATCACCGTGCCGGCGTCGGGGAACGTGACCGGCACACTACCCCACTCGCGTTCGAGGCGGGTCATCGCTTCTTGCCACGGCGCGCCGTCGGCGCCGACGTGGTGAACCACCGACCACACGTCGGCGGTCCCACTCGCGGCATCCGGGCGCACGACGAACGTGAGGAACCCGTGGCCCAACCCGCGGCGCGAGCGGGCGTCCGGTAGTGCGAACCGCGCGGCGCCGGTCGGCATATCCTCGAACGACACGCAGACCGCGAGCAGGAGTTCCATCGCATAGGTCACGAATGCCTCAGTATCCAAACGAGCGCGAACGTCCGCGAGCAGCGCCGCCGGGCGCCGCGCTTCGGGCAAGTGCCGCGTCTGGTTGTAGGCGGCCACGAGGCCCGCGTGGCTGCGCTCGCGTATCGCGTCGTTGGTGGGGTTCCGACCCGGCGCGAAGTGTGGTTCAAGGCGCGCGAGCGAGCCGTCCGCGTTGAAGTGCTGCACTACCAGATCGACACGCTCGGCCACCTGGCGCGTCGTAACCCACGTTCCGTGCGCGAGCCAGTAGCGAGCTTCCGGTTCCGTTTGAAGGAACGCGAGCAGAGCTTGCACGATGCGCGCGTTGAAGTCGCCCTCAGCGGTCGCGTCGGGTACCTTCAGCCCGAACGCGGGGAGGGCGAACTTGGACGCCTCGGCGCGCATGCCGACGCCCAGCATGCGCCGCCACCCGGCCGGTTCGTCGCGCAGCCGCGCGGCAACGAGCGCCTTCCCCGTGAGGACGCACCCCGCCGCGAGGACGTTGAGCGCAGTGCGAACGATCATCGGGCGACCCTGGAAGTGGTGCGGTCAGGCGGAGCGCTTCTCGATCACGTTCCGCCAGAACTCCGGCATGCCCCCGTAGGCTTCCGTGTAGCCGGGTTCGAGTTCCAGATCGACGTACTTCTCGGGCGCCAGGAACAGCGGCACGGCCGGCAGCGCATCACCAATCGCAACGAACGACACATACGCCTTCGCGGGATGCCCGCCGGTATACGCCGCGACCGTGAACGGTCGGCCTTCAGGTAGCGCCGCGTCCTCGTCAGGGTCGAAGCGGTCCCAGAGTGCCCCGTGCATCCCGTCCGGGTCGTGCTTGCCCGGCGGGAACAAGTCGATGAGCAACACGTGGATACCGAGTTCGAGCGCCGAGACGAGTTTGTTCACGAACGCCGTCACGTGCGCCTTGCGGTCCTTATTGGCGGGCGAAACGATCTCGATAAGCGCGACAACACGATGCCCGCTGACGTGCCGCACCGCGATGGTCCGCCGCTTGCCCTTTTGTGACGCGCTCGCGGTGAGCGAATCCTCCGCGTGACATTCGGCCAGAGCGTAGAATCCGCTCGGAAGCAACCCGCCGTTGAGCGCTTTCTGAAGGTCCGCGACCCACGCCAGATGTAAGTCGTGGAACGCCCACGCGCCGAGCAGTGACCAGTCGTGTACCGGCATGGCAACTCCTCGCGACCGTGCGATTGCTAGTGAGCGACGCCGTTTGCCACCGAAACGGCGACCGGCTTGAAGTGGTCGAAGAACTGCTGGCGGACGAGTTCGGGCAGCGTCCGCATGATACCGTCGCGGGTCACTTCGGGAATCACCACGAGCGCTGGCTCGATGAACGCGGGTTCCCCCCGTCGGGCCATCTCTTCTAAATCTTGGCCGAGACGAATTGGGTCGAAAAAGGTGACCGGGAAGCGCCGCCCGTCGGTCAGTTCCACCTCACCTCCGCACAGGTAGCCCTTCAACGTCATTTCGTACTCCGCCCGCTCGTCGAACTCGGGCGGGAAGTGGTACGTGATGTCCACAGTCGTAATCGTCATGGTTCACCTCCTCAATTATCCTACACCGGCGACAGTGGGATTTGGTCCAACAACTCCTCATAGCGGTCCAGCGTCATCGGTGCGACGGGGACGATTTTGTAGTGGTGCGGATCGCGCCCGATCTGGACCGCACGAAGCCCGGTGGGAATCGGACCGAGTCCGAACGCGCCTCCGAACCGGTCCAGCCCGTCCGGGCGGGTGGAAACGGATACGCCCCGCTCCGGTTTTACCAAGCCACTCGCTTGATCGAACCGCAGTTCAAACCGCCTCGGCTTCAGACTGCTCCCGCCGCGGTAGAAGACGCTCATAGTTTCACCCCGTGACGGCGCCTTCACTCGCGCTACGCACGAGCTTCGCGTATTTCGCCAGCACGCCGCGGTCGACGCGCGGAGCGGGCGTCTTCCACTTGCCTTTCCGTGCCTGAATCTCCGCGTCCGGTACGTTCAGCGTGAGCAACTTTGCGTCGCCGTCGATGGTGATGGAATCGCCGTTCTGGACGAGCGCGATCGGGCCTCCGGTCCACGCCTCCGGGCAAACGTGGCCGACCACCAGCCCGTGCGTGCCGCCGCTGAACCGGCCGTCGGTGATCAGCCCGACTCCCTCCCCCAACCCCTGACCCATCAGCGCGCCGGTGATGCTCAGCATCTCGCGCATCCCCGGACCGCCGACCGGACCTTCGCCGCGAATCACCACCACGTCGCCCGCGACGATCTGCTGCGCCTGGATCGCGGCGAAGCACGCTTCTTCGCCGTCGAACACTTTCGCGGGGCCGGTGATGCTGCGCTGCTTCAACCCCGCGACCTTCGCGACCGCGCCTTCCGGCGCGAGGTTGCCCTTCAGGATCACGTGAATGCCGTGGTCGAACATCGGCGTCTCGAAGGAACGAACCACCTTCTGCGGCTTCGCGAACACGCTTGGCACCTCCGCCAGGTTCTCTGCCAGCGTGTTGCCGGTGACCGTCAGGCAGTCGCCGTGCAGGTAGCCCTTGTCGAGCAGCGCGCGAAGCACCGCCGGCGTGCCGCCGACGCGGTACAGGTCGAACATCACGAACTGCCCGCCCGGCTTCAGGTCCGCGAGGTGCGGCACCTTCCCCGCGAGCCGGTCGAAGTCGTCGAGCGTCCACGGCACGCCGGCTTCGACCGCGATCGCCATCAAGTGCAGCACCGCGTTCGTGCTGCCGCCGAGCGCGAGGACGAAGGTGTACGCGTTCTCCAGACTCTTGCGCGTGATGATGTCACGCGGTCGGATGTTCTTCTCGATGCACTTCACCACCGCCTTGCCCGCGAGGAACGCTTCGCGCTCCTTCGCCGCGCCTACCGCCGGGTTGCTCGCCCCATACGGGAGGCTCATGCCCATCGCCTCGATCGCGCTGGACATGGTGTTCGCGGTGTACATGCCGCCGCACGAGCCGTGACCGGGACAGCTCGCGCACTCCACCTTATGAAGCGTCTTCGCGTCGATCTTGCCGGCCTGGAACTGACCCACCGCCTCGAAGATGGAGACGATGTCCACGTCCTCGCCGGACGGCCCGACACCGGGCATGATGCTGCCGCCGTAGACGAACACCGACGGGATGTTGAGCCGGGCCATCGCCATCACGCAGCCGGGCATGTTCTTGTCGCACCCGCCGAACGCGATCAGCCCGTCGTGGTTCATCGCGCCCGCGACCGTCTCCAGGCAGTCCGCGATGACCTCGCGCGACACCAGCGAATACCTCATGCCCTTGTGACCCATGCTGATGCCGTCGCTGACGGTGGGCGCGCCGAACGTCTGCGGCACGCCGCCGCCGGCGCGGACGCCTTCACGTCCTTTCTCGGCGAGCCGGTCGAGGTGTGCGTTGCACGGGGTGATGTCGCTGAACAGCGACGCGACCCCGACGATGGGCTTGTCGAAGTCCGCGTCGGTGAACCCGACGGCGCGGAGCATGGCGCGGTTCGGCGCTCGTCCGGGGCCGCCGGTGGTGGTGAGACTGGTGCGTGTCGGGCCGTCAGACATCGAGTAATCCTCAGAACCGTTTAGACCGGGAGAACGGGATTAAATGGTGCAGGTTGACGTGGTTGTTATCCGAATCGCGGTCGTGCCGGCTACGCGAGCGCGGATAGTTTTCCTGAGCGTGCGAAAGTCTGTGATTATCGGGGGGAAAGCGGTCCTCGCGTTTGCACCGGTTCGGCGCGTGAGGTAGGGAGGTTGGTGTTCCCGTGCTCCGGACGTGTGCCGTCCGAGCGACAAGTTTGCCCCCTTAATTCGGAGTGCCCGATGCGCAACATGACCAAGAGCCTGGTGTCGTTCATGAAGGCGGAGGACGGCCCGACGGCCGTCGAGTACGCCGTGATGCTGGCCCTCATCGTCGTGGTGTGCGTCGCCGCCATCACCGCCCTCGGCCAGAACGCCAACAGCACGTTCTCCGTCGTCGGCTCGAACCTGAAGCCGCCGACCACCGGCACGTGAGTTCGCACGCCGTAAACCGAACAACCCCGCCGACACCGGCAGGGTTGTTTCGTTTGTAGGACAGGCCGCTGGCCTGTCATTGTTTCGACAGGCCAGCGGCCTGTCCTACTTCGCGAGTTCGGCCTCGATCAGCTTGTCGAGTTCCGCGTCGGTCAGTTCCTTGTCCTCGCTCGTCCACACGCGCTTGCCGTCCTTGCCGAACAGCGCCTGGAACGGGATGCCCCCGTCGAGGCCGAACCGCTTGGTGATCTTCTCGTCGTCGTCTCGCGCGCCGAGCAGCACGAAGTTCGGGAACGCGGCTTCCTTCTCCTTCAGGAACTTCAGCACCGCGTCCTTGTCGTACTTGTCGTCCTTCCCCTTCGGGTCCATGCTCACGCTCATGCACACCAGTCCCTTGTCGGCGTACTTCTTGTGCGTTGCCACGAAGTGCGCGAACTT
>CANLGS010000106.1 GCA_947490035.1 Gemmataceae bacterium | reverse complement strand
TGGAGCGTGGGCGACACGATCACACCGGCACCCGAACCCCACCGAACACTCGGCAGAGGTATCACCTGCGTCGTTGTCGCGCCGGACGGGAAGGTTCTCTTTGCGGGCGACAGTCGCGGCGCGGTCCACAAACTCGACTTGACCGACGCGAAACTGAATCGAACGATTCCGGCCGAGGAAGCGGACCCAGCAACCGCCATTGCCCTCTCGACCGACGGCCACCACCTCATTGTCGGAACGGTGAAGGGGAAGGTACTCCGGCTCACTTCCGCGCTCGCGGACGTGGCCGTTGATGAACCTCCCGGAGGCGCGGTGTCGGCACTTGCGGTGACCAACGGCGGCGTGTATCAGGCTGGCTTCCACGAAGGCGGTATCCAGCGTGGGGCGTTCTCTGTGATCGGTGCGCGATGGAACAAGTTGCCGACGCGCGAGCGGGTCCACTGGATCGCGTCGGCGGGGAACGGCTTCGCGGCCAACACCGCGCCTGGCCGCGTTTGTCTGGGGCGGTTCGGGCGTGACGAACTCGCCACTGGCGACACCGGCACCGTTCGCGCGGGCGTATTCTCGTCGGATGGAAAGACACTCTTCACCGCCAGCACGGACGGCATCATCCGCTCGTGGAACCTCCTCGCGGATGTACGCGAGCGCGGTGTGGTGACCGCGGGCTATGTCACCTCGATCGGCGTTCACCCCAACAACGGGCGGCTCCGGGACGGTGAGTTCGTCGTCGGGGGCGACTCCCTGACCGTGTTCGAGCAGCAGGCGGGCGTCAAGAAAGCAATCGAGACAGAGGGCCGGACTTTCCGCGTCGTCCAACTCCTCGACGGAGGTACGTTGCGCGGCGTCGTGTTCGATGGTCACGCTGCGGTTGTCTTCGCGGGGAAGGGGGCGGCCGAGGTGCGCCTCCGCGTGAAGCCTGCGGACGACCGCACGCCGACGGCCGCGGCGCTCACCCCGGACGGCGCGCGCCTGGCCGTCGGCGACGCCGCCGGGCGCATCGGCGTGTGGTCGGTCGCGGACGGGAAATCACTGGGCGCCATCGACACCGGCCTCCGCGCGCCGGTGCGCGACGTGGCCCTCACGGAGGGCGGGCGGTACGTCGCCGCGCGCACCGCGACCGGCGTGGGCGTGTGGCTCGTCGCCACCGCGGAGCTGCTAGGAACGATCCCCGCCGACGAGCAGGCCGCGTTCCGATTCCTGCCCGAAGGCGACCGGATCGCGGTCGCCGGGCGCGACGGCGTGGTGCGCGTGTGGACCGTGTCCGGGCGCGAGCAGATGAGCCTGTTCGGGCACGTCGGGCGTGTCACCGCTCTGGGCGCTTCGCTCGACGGCCGCACGCTGGTGAGCGGCTGCGCCACCGGCGAGGTGAAGTTCTGGGACTTGCGCACCGGGCAGGAACTGTTCGGCCAGCGCCGGCACTCCGTGGCGGTCACCGTGATCGAGTTCGCCGCCGACGGCAAGCTGCTGGTCACCGGCGGCGATGGGCAGGTCGCGGTGTGGGATGCACGCTCCGAATAGTCGAAAGTCGTCAGGTCGAAAGTCGTAACGTCAGCAGCACGTCGAAAGTCGTCAGGTCGAAAGTCATAAAGTCGAAGACACTCTTGGTTGAGTTCTTTGACTTTACGACGTTCGACCTGACGACGTTCGACTGACGACGTTCGACTGACTAAGCCGTGCCCGCGATGATGATGAGCGGGCGCTTCGCCTCGTCGGGCTGGGCGCGGCGGATCAGGTCGCGCACCATCCACGGCACGTTGCCCTCGCCGAACAGCAGGAAGCCGAGCGTGCCCGACACCGGGCTGTCGTCGGTCCACCCGAAATGCACCTCCGGCGGGCGCCCCACCTTCGCCATCTCCAGCGCCAGCGCCGCCAGCGTGTGCGCGATCGACGCGGCGCCCGTGATCTTGATGACGTAGCGTCCTTCTTCCTGTTCGACGCGCAGCACCGGCTCGTTGACGAAGTCGCTCGCGTCCGCGAGTTCCACCTGAACGAAGATGATGACCAGGTCGCGCGGGATGCGGTGCTCGCGGCGGATCTGCGACTCCTTGTTCGCCAGACTCCGCCGGCCGGGGCGGTGCGGCACCAGCACACTCAATTCCAAGTCGCGGAGCGTGTCCCACATCAGCCGCGACTCGGCGTCGGGTATCTTGAACCCGGCGAACCGCAGCTCGCGGCTGCGCGACCAGCGCGACCAGAACGACGTGACCAGGATGGTTGCGATGAAGAACATCGCGATCATCAGCCCCTGGAAGCCCTTCTCGACCTCGTTGGCGACCGTGGTGTAGACGAACACGGCGGTGATGAGGACGAACCGCCAAGACAGCCGATGGTACCACCGGCCCTCGCGCTCGCGCCACACGTCGATGACCGACGCCACGCACGCGCTCGTCATCAGCATCAACACGCCGGTCGCGTAGGCGCCGCCTTGGGCGTCCACGTTCGCCTTGAACACCAACGTGACGAGCAGATTCACCACGGTGAACATCAGCACCAGCGGGCGCACCGCGCCCGCCCACTCGGGCGCCATGCCGTACCGCGGGAGGTACTGCGGCACGAGGTTCAAGAGGCCGACCATCGCGCTGGCGCCCGCGAACCAGAGGATGACGATAGTGCTGATGTCGTAGATGGTGCCGAACAGCGGGCCGAACA
The DNA here is from genome assembly GCA_947490035.1 of Gemmataceae bacterium. Taxonomy (GTDB): domain Bacteria; phylum Planctomycetota; class Planctomycetia; order Gemmatales; family Gemmataceae; genus Gemmata. The sequence continues at coordinate 6,363 of CANLGS010000106.1, read as the reverse complement.
GCGGGCAGATTTGCTGGCCGTAGCCGCCCTCGCCGTGCGCGATGTACGCCAGCGCGCGCCCGGCCGCGGGCTTCTTCGGCCAGTCCTCGACCTGGTGCAATTCCTTGCCGTTCGCGTCCTTCGGCAGCCCGCCCTCGGCCTTCACCGGCGTGATCTCGTCCGGCTCGATCAGCGTGCTGATGACGACCGACGTGGCCATCAGGTATACCGACATGATGACCGCGGCGGTGATGAGTAGCTTGCGGATGTTGGCGATGCGGCCCGTCGGGTTGTTGGGGTCGTCGTCCGGGCGCCCGCGGACGTTGGCCGCGACCGCGACGCCGGTCTCGAACCCGCTCAGACCCAGCGCGAGCTTTGGGAACAGCAGCAGGCTGACGAGCAACATCCCGCCGAACCCGGCGAGCGCGCCGAGCGGGTTGTGCGCCAGATACCACTCGCCGCGCTCCAGCCGGGCGATCCACGCGTGCCACTTCTCCGGGTGGTCGATGAGGTAGTTGATGCCGGCGCCGAGGACGATCAGGTTGAGCGTCAGATACACCGCGACGATGCCGGCTGCGATGCCGATGACCTCGCGGAACCCGCGCATGAACATGCCGCCGAGCAGCATCAGGAGGACCATCGTCGCGGCGATGAGTTGCCCCGTCGGCGCGACGCCCTCGGCGGGCTTCCACGGCCAGTTCGGGTTCTCGATCATGTGAACGGCGGCGTCGGCGGCCGACAGCGTTTTGGTGATGACGAACCCGGTCGCGGCGAAGCCGAGCAGCACCAGAACCATGACCTTGCCGGGCCAACCGGAGACGAGTTTGGCGAGCATGCCGATGGAGCCTTGCCCCGTGAACGACTTCTTCGCGACGTAGGCGTAGATGGGCAGCGCGCCGAACAGCGTGACCAGCACCAGCACGACCGTGGCGAGAGGCGCGAGGAGGCCGGCGTTCTGGTAGGCGATGGACGGCTGGTAGCCGAGTGTGGAGAAGTAATCGACGCCGGTCAAACACATGACCCACAGCCAGAAGGACTGGTGGTGCGGTTTGGCCGGCTCCGCTGGGGCACCGGGTTGATCGCTCATTTGAGGTAAGTGAAGGGAGGAACGGGTCAGTTGTCTTCGCCGCTCGCGGCTTCGCGAGAAAGAGACGCGCGAAGCCGCGAGCGGCGGTGGAAGTTATATCGAGTTCCACAGCCACTTCACGAAGAACACCGTCCCCACCAGCCCGCCGCCGACGATCAGCACGAACGCCGCGAACGTGCCGGCCAGTTTCAGCCAACTCGACCGCGCCGCCTCCTTGCGGTTCTCCACCGCTTCGACCACCAGCCGCGCGTTCTTCGCGTTCGCCTTATAGAGAATGTCGAGGTAGTCGCCGACGACCGGAATGAACCCGATCGCGGCATCAATCGCGACGTTCAAGAGCATCCGCGCGAGAACAACCGTCGGCACACCCAGCTGCGCGGCGGAGCGCAGGATGTACCCGCCGATGGCGGCACTGCCCAGATCGCCCACGACGGGAATAAGCCCAATCAACGCGTCCAGCCCGACCTTGAGGTTCGTGTTCGGGATGGTGACGACTTCGTCCATCACCTTCGCGATGCCGCGAAGGATGACGAGCTGCGCTTCCTCATCGCGCGTGGGCAGGATGCGGACGGTTGTCAGTCCCGGAGTTTCTTGGGGTCCAGGCTCTGGTACTTGATGTGGGTTCGCTTCCACGTGTATGTGATCTCCAGACTGCCCGCGGCGGACAGAATCATCGCGGGGTACGAGTATTCGGCCAGTTCGGTTTCGAGGTCAATGACCTTCTTCCAGGTCTTGCCGTCGTCTTCCGACCGGGCGATGCTGAGCGGCGTGCGCCCCAGAGCGGTCGGGTTGCAGATCAGGAACACGTCGCCCTCTTTGGTCTTCACGCAGTCTACGCCGGTACTCGGGTTCGGCAGTTTCGTTTCTTCCGCGGGGGTGAACGTCTCGCCCCCGTCCTTCGACTCCGCGCGGCATACCACACGCGGATTGCTCGACCGCATTAAGGCGACGATCTTCCCGTCTTTCGCCTCGAACAGCGTGGGCTGAATCTGGTTGAACTTCTCCGGCACCGGGAACGGGTTGGAGCGCTTCCAGGTCTTGCCGTCGTCGGTGGAGCGGTCCACGAACGGCACCCAGTTCTTGTAGCTCTCCCACGAAGTACCCGCGAGAATCGTGCCGTTCGCGAGCTGAATCGGTTTGGCGCGCACCGGCCCCATCAGCGTGGACGGCATCATCTCCGGTTTCGTCCACGTCTTACCGCTATCGGCCGACGTGCGAACATACCCGGTCCAGTTGTCCGGCTTCGGGCCGGCTTTGTACCAGAGGAAGAGCGTGCCCTTCGCGGTCTTGAACAGCACCGGGTTCCAGCACGGCTGCCCCGGTTCGGTGCCCATGATCTTCGGTTCGGACCACGCCTTGCCGTCGAACGTGGACGCCCAGATTTCGACATCCTTCGCGCCTTCGGCCTTCCCGCCGAACCACGCGGCCATGAGCTTGCCGGGGTCATGCTCCACGATGGTGGACGCGTGACACGAAGGGAAGGGTGCTTTCTCGAAGATGAACATGGTCGAAATACTCCAGAATGGCCCGCAGATGAAATCAGATAGGAGCGCAGATGAAATCGGATCAGAGCAGAATTGTTCAATGCGATTTCATCTGCGCTCCTATCTGATTTCATCTGCGGGCCATGTTTTGTGTTACTTCTCCACGATCAGTTCCTTCTTCGCGTCCCACACCACTTTCTTCCCGGTGCGGTAGGCGATGTTCGCCAGGTGCGCCGCGGTGGCGACCCGGTGACCCAGTTCGATCGGCGAACTCGGATCCTTGTTGTCCTTCACCGCGCTCAGCCAGTTGCGGACGTGCGCCCCGGTTTCGTTCGGCACCGCCCATTCCGCCTTCGGCTTCATCGTTGGGACGAACTTGTCGATCGTCTCGAACAGCTTGATCGTTCCCTCCGCGTCGCAGTGGAGCGTCTGCTTCGTGCCGTAGAAGGTGGCGCCGACGCCGTCGAAGCCGTTAACGAACTCCACCGCGAACGTGGCCGTGAACTTGCCATAATCCCAGACGCCGTGACCCACGTCGGGCGTCTCCCAGTGCTTGAAGAAGTAGGTGCCGCCGTTCGCGGTCACGCTCTTCGGCATGTCCACGCCGCTGATCCACTGCACGATGTCCAGTTGGTGCGCGCCGATGTCGGTGATCAACCCGCCGGCGTAGTCCCAGTACCAGCGCCACGCCCAGTAGCGCACCGGGTCGAACGGCACCTTCTTCGCGGTGCCGAGGAAGCCGTCCCAGTTCACGCCCTTCTGTTGCGCCGCGTCGAAGGTTTTGGGCGGCGCGAACGGGTCACGCTTGATCCAGTTGCGGCAGTCCCACACCTTCACCCACACCAAGTCACCAAAGTCGCCGGACTGCACCACGTCGCGGGCGCGTGCCCAGTGTTCGCCGCTGTGCCGCTGGTTCCCGACCTGCACGATCTTCTTGGCCTTCCGCACGGCCGCGACCATCTCCTTGCCCTGTTCGATGGTGTGGCTCAGTGGCTTCTCGCAGTACGCGTGCTTGTCGGCGGCCATCGCGGCAAGCAGGTGCTCCTTGTGGTGGTGGTCCGGGGTCGCGATGATGACCGCGTCCAGCCCCTGGTGTTCGAGCAGTTTCCGGTAGTCGTCGTAGAGAGCCGGCTTCGGCCCCTTGACCTCGGCGAGCTTCTCGATGATGAAGTCGTGCCGGAACTTGGCGATGTCCGCGACGGCGACGACGTTGTGCCCGGCCTTGACGCACTCCTGGCTGATGGTGCGTCCGCGGTTGCCGCTGCCGATGAGTCCGATGGTGAGCTTCTCGTTGGCTCCGAGCGCGTGAACGGCGGGTGCCCCGAGCGCGATCGCGCCGGCGGCCGAACCCGCGATGAACGTGCGGCGGTCTGGAGAGGACATTGTTGGATGCTCCGCGTTAGGGAAGGACGAACGGAAGAGATGGTAACCGAAGACGCGGGCCGCGGGAAGCGGTTACGGTTCGGGCACACCGAGTTGGCGGCAGATCGCGCGCGAAGTGTAGTCATCGACTTCGCGGTGTCGCGGAACGGTGGTTTGCTTGTTGTTCGCCGGGTTGACCCAGACCGAGTGCCCGCGTCCCTCGCGGAGCAGACGGCAGCCGTGGGACCGCAGATGCCGGATGAGGTCTTGCCGCTTCACGACATCGCACCGGCGGGTATTTCGTTCACTTCGGTACTGGCGAGCAGGTGCAGGTAGATCGGCTCTTCGATGTCCATTTCGGGATCGGCAATCGCGGGGGCGGGGATTGGCAGGGGTTCGCCCGACTCCAGCGCCGCTTCTGCCGCGTCCACGAGCGCGACCGCCAACAGCTTACGGGCCGCTTCCAAGTCGGCGGCGCAGGTGATCGCTGCTGGGAAGTCCAGCACCTGCGCGTGAACGCCGGTCGTGACGTACTTGTACCCGGCTTTGTAGCGGATCATCGTTCACCCACTGGTTCGATTCTTGCAAGACGTTCGATCAACTTCGCGTTGAAGTCTTCAGCGTCCTTCGATGAATGCGCCCGGCGATGACAGTTCGGACAGAGCGCGATCACATGCGCCGGGTGGTCTGGCCCATCGTCGGCCATGCGCGTTGTGTGGTGCGGTTCGAGGTACGGGGTATTGTCCGCCTTCACGAAGGGCGCGAGCGAACTGCATCCCTCACAAGCACCGTTCGCGCGACCGAGTACATACGCGTGAATCGAGCGCGACCGCAAGTATTCCCGCCGTAATCGCTCTTTGATTGAAGCCGTTGCGGGCAACCTCTTCAGCAGGGCGGCGGCACGCAACTCGTCCAAGTTCGCTCCGGACAGGTCGGATTCCTCTAACTGAGCGGCACCGACTTTCCGTCGCTCGCGGATCAGTTCGCGCACCTGCTCCGCGATCGCGGGTGTCGGAGTCGTGATGCTGCGCGGGTAGTTCGCCCAGATCAGGTCCGGAATAGTTCGTCGTATGACCGCGACCGAGACTGCCGGCTCGATGAGCTTGATGCCGCACAAGCCTGCACCGTATCGGTTCGCCCAATCGAGCCTGAGGAATGGCGGAGTTTTGATTCGTGCACTCGCGAAGAAGCCGATCCCGCGGATGAAAATGATAACGTCATCGCCAACCGCAACGCCTTTAGGAACGACCCAACGTTTCGCGTTTCGGCCATCCCGCGCGGCCTTCTCCAGCCACGCTTGATCCCCGTTGCTGATTCCACCTTGAACAAGATGCAATGTTCGCATCAGGCACCAACGCTATTTGATCTGGAATGAAGTAACAGTACACGCGCGGGACGTTCCAAGCAAACGGATAGCACCTACACCCCCGCGACCAGCGCCGCCATTTTCGCCACTTCCTCCGGGAGCGGGGTGCGCTTGTAGCGGTACACGCCGTTGCCGAACGTCACTTCGCTGTCCTCGTCGGCGCGCATCTGCTCCGACACGCACAGCACGAACTTCCCCGGTGCGCCCTTCGACAGGTTCTTGTAGTGCGTTTCGATGTCGCCCTTCCGCCAGAAGCCGAACACCTCCACGTAGACCTCCTTCCCGGTTTTCGCGTGCGTCAATTTGAAGTCGGGAACCCAGGTGCTTGTCGGCAACAGAATCGGGTGCGGGTCGGTGTCCAGAATCCAGCCCTTCACCTTCGTTGGGAACGTGTCCGCGAACATCTGCAACTCCGGCGGCGTGTAGACGCCGAAGTCCGCGGTGTGCGACTTCAGCCCGTCCAGGCCGGAGAGCTGAAACGTCTTCTCCTTGCGGTCCGCGCCCCAGCGGATGTTCGCGCGCAGGTCGAACGCCTTGCAGTGCAGCAGCGTCGGCAGGAACATCGCGAGTTGAAGGCCGTACTTGTTCGTTGAGGAGAAGAGCGAGAGCGGGCCGTCGAGCGTGAGTTTGTAGCTGTTGCCCGGCGTTTCCTGAATCGTGCAGATGAGTCGGTGGAACTTCACCGCGCGGAACAACTGGCGGAACCGCGCCGGGGTCTCCGCGTACACGCGCACCTCCATCAGCGTGCAGCGCAGCAATATAGATTGTGCCAGCGCCACGTTATAGCGGTTGAGAAGTTGCTCGGATGTGATGTCATCAAATGTGATGACGCGCTGTTCGTCCTTGAGGTCCGCGAACAGACTGCGGTCCATCTGCTCCGGCGTGACCGCGAGCGACAACTGCTCCGCCGCTTCCCGCATCACCGCTGCGCGGTCGAACGGCTGCATCGCGTTCGCGGCTTCGGCGCGCGCGGCCGCCGCGACCTTGAACACGGTTTCGCGTAACTGGTCTGGCGGGTGGTCGGCCGACACCTCGAACTCGCAGCGATCCTCCAACAGCTTCGCCAACCCCGCGGGGAGCAGGCC